>CAVDWN010000006.1:0-20929 GCA_963612535.1 Sphaerochaetaceae bacterium | reverse complement strand
TCATGAACCTTTGCATAACGTGTAGCGGTACTCACCATGGCCTCCTTGATCTTTGGAACCTAGGATACCGCGATTGCAGCCCGCAAGTGCAAACCGGCCGCAAAGGAATAGAGACCAAGGGATGCACGAAGAAGGGTGCCGGCAGAGAACAACCAGCTTTCGCCGAAGAGGCAATGGGGCGGCCAGTGTGCTGCCCACCTTTGCAGGCATAGGCAACCGGCCATCGGCGAAGGGGCAACATGCGCGTGGCAACATACCCCGGCGTTGCGTCCTACTCTTCCGAGCAGGTTGGGAAACGGTATGCGAAAGCTCCATGACGGCCGCACACGCCGCCCTGTGCGCGGTACGAGAAGAACTCTTCGTTGCAGCACACCGTGCATTTGCCCAAATCGCAAATGCGGTCGGCGCTCACGCCGATGCCTTCAAGTTGCACGCGCAGGGCCGCAGCAAGGTCGATGTGCGTGCCATCGAACACACATGCTTCACCGAACTTCTGCTTGAAGCGGCTGTGCACGTCTTTGCCCGTTTCGAAGCACTCGGCACCGATGTGCGGCCCGATGTAAACGTTCAGCTGGGAAACAGCACTCTGGCCCAAGCAATCAGCATCGGCCCGCGCCAGCGCATGGGCCGCCTTTACCGAAATAAGGTTGTCTACCCCGCGCCAGCCGGCATGCACCACCGCAAACCGGCCCGTTGGGGAAGCCATGACCACAGGGACGCAGTCGGCAAAGCACAGCAGCGCCGCAATGCCTGGCACATCAACCAGCACGCCATCGGCGCCTTCAGCAGCAAGCTGTTGCGCGAATTCAGCCTGGCCAACATCGCGAACATTCACCAGAGCATCGCCGTGAACCTGGTTGGGAACGACGAGCGGAGCATCTGCACAGCCGAACGACTCCTGCACAACATGGCGGTTGCGCAGCACCGTTTCCAGGCAGTCGTCCACATGATGCCCAAGGTTCAGCGAGCCATAGCAGCCCCGGCTGAAGCCGCCTTGGCGGGTGGTGAAGGCGATGCGCACCCCCGTTGTTGCAAACAGCTTTTCGTCGGTATAAGCATCCAAGGATGCAAAACGACCCTTGGTCAACTCGGGAAGGGGAAGAACAAGGGTCGTCATGAAAGCCTTCTTACGGGAAAGCGGATATTCTGGCTGCGGTGCCTTTACTGGCGCTTCAGGAAGTCGGGGATGTAGTCCTCGTCAGCGAAACGCGGCTGGGAGGAGTACAGCGGGCGGGAAGTGCTTTCCTGCTTCGAGGAAGAAGTGGAAGAGAACATGTTGTCGCGGCGGCCGAAGTCGAGCGGCTGTTGCGGAGCGCCCGCCTTGAAGCCCGTTGCGATAACGGTGATGCGGATGGTGTTGCCCAGCTCGGGGTCGACGATCTGGCCGTAGATGATGTTGGCGTTCTCGTCGGCAACGGCTTCGACAACCTTGGCGGCTTCGTCCACTTCGGAAAGCGCCAGGTCGGGGCCGCCCGCGATGGAGAACAGGATGCGGGAAGCGCCGGCGATGGAGGTTTCCAGCAGGTTGGAGTTGATGGCCTGCTGCGCAGCGTCGAGCGCACGGGAATCGCCCTCGGCGATGCCGATGCCCATCATAGCGGTGCCCGCGTCCTTCATAACGGTGCGGATGTCGGCGAAGTCAAGGTTGATCAGGCCGGGAATGGTGATGAGGTCGGTAACGCCCTGGATACCCTGACGAAGCGTGTCGTCGGCGATGCGGAAGGCATCGAGCATGCTGGTTTTCTTCTCAACGATCTCGAGCAGGCGATCGTTGGGGATAACGATGAGCGTGTCTACCTTCTGGGACAGGTAGTCGATGCCCTGCTCCGCCTGGTTGCGGCGCAGGCGACCCTCGAACGAGAAGGGCTTGGTAACGATGCCTACGGTAAGCGCGCCGATTTCCTCACGCGCGATCTCTGCGACAACAGGTGCTGCGCCGGTGCCGGTGCCGCCGCCTTCGCCAGCGGTTACGAACACCATGTCGGCGTCGGCAAGCGCCTCGCGGATCTCGGAACGGGATTCCTCGGCAGCCTGGCAGCCAACCTCGGGGTTTGCGCCGGCGCCCAGGCCGCGGGTGATCTCCTCGCCGATGTGGATGGTCTTGTCGGCGTCGGAGAGCAGGAGCGCCTGGCGGTCGGTGTTGACGGCGATGAACTCGACGCCTTTGATGCCGGCTTCGACCATGCGGTTAACGGCGTTGGTGCCGCCGCCGCCTACGCCGACAACCTTGATTACCGCGAGATTGTCATTGCCAAGAATCTGTTGCATTATCTGCTCGCTTTCGGTTTCTTTTCAGCGTTGCCCCACGTGCAGGCCCAACGGCCGGTGAGACACTTGGGTTATTTTACACGCCGGCGTAAACGTTTGCAAAGCTGCGCGGCGCTGGTCGGGCATTACAGCGAACGCCAGACGGGTTTATTCACAACACGCACATTAATATACGAGATCTTCCCCTCGTGTTCGGCCATCAGCTGCAGGCACACGCGCTCCTTGTCGCGGATGTCCTTCGAGCTGCCGAAGGCGATCTCTATGCCGTTCTGCAAGGTGAGCGTGGTGGACTCGCTGCTTGCGGCGGCAACGCTCTTCACCTGGCTGGCAAGCTCGGTGGTCATGCCGTCGATGACGCCCAACGCGTTTTCCACGTTGGCGTTGTTGCAATACGAGCCGGCCTCGGGCTTGGAGCCGTACGGGATGTCGGTGATCTCCAGCGCTTTGTCGGCGTCTTCGTACACCTTGCTCGGCAGCGCCTTCCCTTCGGCGCTTTCGCGGTCGTCGGGGATCTTGCACAGCCACATGCCGTCAGAGGAAAGCGCCCAGCGCTCCACCGTGTTCGACGAATCGACCGTCACCGAAACCACCGCCGAGATCTCCCGCTCGGTGATGCTCAGGTTCAGCGTGTCGGGAAGAACGCGATCCACCGAGGCGCTTTTCACCCAGGCGTTCGAGGTGAGGCGGGAGGTGATGCCATTGGCATCGACGTTCAGCAGCGTGGTTCCCTCGGGAACCGCCGCCAGCTGGGTAAGGTCTTCGCTGGATATATGGTCGGCACCCGAAACGGTGACCTTTTCAACCTTCAAGGCGCCGGAGCTGGAAAGGGCGAAGCCGCCGATGCCCAGCACCGCCACCACCGCAACAACGGCGATGAGCACGCCCATGATGCGATGGGACTTCGCCGCGCGCTGGCGGTAGCGCGATGCGTTGCGCACCTCGGAAACGCTTACCGAGCGAAGGGGCGCACCTGCCGTGCCGCGGGCGCTTGGGCGCGCCTGGCTGTAGCCGCGCGCAGAGGGGCGGCCACCCGCCATGCCCGAACGGGCCGAAGCGGAAGGGCGCAGGGAGCGGCCCTGGCTTGGGCGGCCCTTCACCGTGGACGGGCGGGCGGAAGTGCGGCCGCGCGCAGAGGGCCTACTCGAACCCGAGTAGCTTGACCTCCGTCTGGAGCTCGATGCCATAGCGCCCCCTAACCTCTTCCTTAACCTTGCCGATCAATGCCAACACATCTGAAGCAGTGGCGTTTCCCCTGTTCACGATGAAGTTGGCGTGCTTTTCAGATATTTGGGCGTCGCCGTGGCGAAGGCCCTTCAAGCCCGCCTGCTCGATAAGGCGGGCAACCGATTGCCCTTCGGGGTTCACGAAAACGCTGCCGCACGAAGGCAAATCGAGCGGCTGGCTTTCCTTGCGGCGGCGCAGAAGCTCGCTCATGCGCTCGTTGATGTTGCCGGCATAGCCCTTTTCCAGGCGCAGCTCGCATTCCACCAGAACCTCGCCGGGCGCGAACGACGAGCTGCGGTACCCCCATTCCAGGTCGGCCGCAGCATAGCGGCGAAGCCCAAGCTCCAGGCAGTAGGTGGTGGCAGACGCCACGCGGCTGCCTATCCAGTCGGTGGCCGTTCCGGCGTTCTGCACCAAGGCGCCGCCCACGGTTCCCGGAGTGCCCACGGCAAACTCCAAGCCGGAGAGCCCATGGTGGAACACCTCTTGCACCAAGCGGGAAAGCATGGTGCCCGCACCGACGACGACCGAAGCGTCTTCCTCGTTGAAGCGCCAGTTGCGGAACTCGCCCGCCAGGGAAACAACCACGCCAGGATAGCCGGCATCCGAAACCAGAAGGTTCGAGCCCTTGCCCGCAACATAGTAAGGCAGGCCCTCTTCGGCGCATACCTTCAGCAGCGCGCCAAGCGCGGCGATGGAATTGACCTCCGCAAAGGCCCGCGCGGGGCCGCCGATGCGATAGGTGGTGTGGCGGGACATGGGCTCGTCAAGGCGCACCGAGCCGTCGAATTCCTCGTCGAAGCGCAAAAGCTCCAGTTCAGATGCGTGGCGAGCGCACATTAAGCATGGCTCGCTTCGCGCTCGCGCAAGCCCTCCAGCAATGCGGGGCCCATCGCCGTGATGTCGCCGGCGCCCATGGTGATAACCAAGTCGCCCGGATGCAGGCGCTCGATCATATAGGGAACGACGTCAAGACGGCGGTCGATGTAATGAAGGTCTTCCGGATGGCCGGGATGGTCGAAGATGGGCTGCATGAACGTCTTGCCGGTAACGCCGGGAACAGGCGTTTCGCCGGCGGGGTACACGTCGGTGAAAGCAACCAGGTCGGCATTGTCGAACGCGCGGCCGAACTCGTCGTGCAGCACGTCGGTGAACAGCCCCACGCGGGAATAGCGATGCGGCTGGAACAGCACGCATACGCGGCGGTAATCAAGGTCGCGGGCGGCGGCGATGGTTGCCGCTATCTCGGTGGGATGATGCGCGTAGTCGTCCAAGATGGTGACGCCATCGGCCTCGCCCACCAAGTCGAAGCGGCGGCGAACGCCGGCGAAGGCGCCCATCGCGGCAGCGGCCTTCTGCATGTCGAAGCCCCGCGTGTACAACAGGGTAAGAACGCCGGCGGCATTCAGGGCGTTATGGCGGCCCGGGTTCTGCTTGATGCCGCAGTTCAGCACTTCGCCGTTGGGCAACTTCACATCGAACGAGGTGGAAACGCCCTTCGGCACGTAGTTCGACACCACGGTGTCGCATTCTTCGCCGAACCCGTAGGTAAGCACCTGGGCGCCCGTGGAGCGGGCCACCTTCACCAGCGCGGCATCGTCGCCGCACACCACGGCATAGCCGTCTTCGTGCACGGAGCCGATGAAATCGCCGAACAGGCGGTAGATCTCGTCCAGGTCGCTGTAATGGTCAAGATGGTCGGCCTCGATGTTGGTAACCAGCACCGATGCCGGGTCAAGGTAGGTAAACGACTTGTCGCTCTCGTCGGCTTCTACCACGTAGTACTCGCCCTTGCCGCTGTGGGCGTTGGTGCCGTATGCGCGCACGATGCCGCCGATAAGGAACGTGGGGTCGCACCCCAACTCGTCGAGCACCGAGGCCAGCATGGAAGAAGTGGTGGTCTTGCCGTGCGTGCCGGCAACTGCCAGCGTGCTCTTCCCCACCCCAAGGGCGGCAAGCATCTTGGCGCGGTGCCAGATGGGGATGTTGCGGCTCTGAGCTTCTTTCAGCTCGGGGTTGTTCTGCAAGATGGCGGTGGAAACCACCACGACATCGGGGTCGATGCCGGAAAGGTTTTCGGCCTTCTGGCCGATGAAGATCTTCACGCCTGCTTCGCGCAGCTGCTCGGTATAGCGGCTTTCGCGCAGGTCGGAGCCGGATACTTCCATACCCTGGTCCTTGGCAACATGGGCGATACCGCTCATGCCAACCCCGCCGATGCCGATGAAGTGAACTTTGTTGATGCGACTTTCCGTCACGGATTACCTCCTTGGGACTGCCCTTTATCTTAGCGGCTGGCGCCAAGGCGGCCCGATCTCACATAACTATTGCGGAATGCCCGCGAGCGCAGCCCTCCGAACGGGGCACAGCCCGCCCAAAGGCGCTGACCCATCGGCCGGAAGCGCTATCGGCTATTCGCGCCTCTTCTTCGCCACAAGCTCCACCACATCGCACAGGCGGCTGGCGGCATCCTGGGTTTCGAAGGTGGCCGCGGCCTCGCGCATGCCGGCGCGCGTTTCCGGGTCTTCCAGCAGGGCGAACACGATCTTCTCGAACTGCGGGTCTTCCACTTTGTCGTCTTTGATGAGCACGGCCGCACCGCGCTGCACGTATTCGGCGGCGTTCACCGTTTGATGGTCGGCCGTTGCATGGGGGAACGGCACCAAGACAGCCGGGATGCAGCGGGCAGAGATCTCGGCCAGCGAAGACGCCCCGGCGCGCGAGACGATAAGGTCGGCTGCGGCAAGCGTTTCGCCCATATGGTCCTGATAGCCCATGGCGAAATAGCGCTTCTTCTGGTCTTCGGTAAGGGCAAGCGCCTGGTTTACCGTGTCCAATTCCTTCGGGCCGGTGATGTGCACCACGTAGACGTTGTCCATCTGCATAAGGCGGTCTTTCATGGCGCACAGGGCCGTGTTTATGTGGCGCGCGCCCAGGCTTCCGCCGAACACCAGCAGCATGGTGGCATCCTGCGGGATGCCCAGGTAATCGCGCCCCTCTTCACGCGTGGCCTTCAGAACCGAAGAACGCACCGGGTTGCCGGTTACCAGCACCTTGCTTTGGTCCTTCACGTTGTTGCCCGCAACCTTGTAGGTAAGGCACACGGCAGCGGCGTCTTTGCACAGGAAGTCGTTGGCCATGCCCATGACGGAGTTCTGCTCGTGGATCACCAGCGGGATGCCCATGCGCTTGGCGGCCTGGCCAACCGGCAGGCACACGTAGCCGCCGAACACCACAACCACATCGGGCTTGATCTCCAAGAACCACTTGGTTGCCTTCTTGGCGGAAGAGTTGATCTTCTTCAGGCCCTTGACCAGCGTAAGCGGGTGGCTGCGGTCGAAGCCCGCCGCCTCGAACCCCTTGAACGGGATGCCCGCTGCGGGCACCAGCTTCGATTCCACGCCCGTGGGCGTACCGGCATAGAACACCTCGTGGCCGTGCTCTTGTAGAACCTCGGCCAAGGCAAGGGCCGGGTTGATGTGGCCGGCCGTGCCGCCACCGGAAAGAACTACGCGCATGACAGCTACCTCCTTTGAGCCCGAACCTGGCGGGCGTACGTTGCTTGGGTTGCGGGCCTGCCCGCCTGCACGGGCTGCAGGACCGAGATCACACCGCTGTCCAGCCGCTGGGATATGCGCAGGCCGGACCCTCTTCCACTATAGCCGTTGGAAGAGCCGGGGCGCCTTTCGCCGCGATGCCCGTCGTGGCGTCTATCGCGGGCCCCGGCGCGGTGCCCGTCGGGGCGCTGCTCGCGATGCTCCTCGCGGCGCTCGGCGGAAACAACCCTTAGGTTGTCGCGGCGCTGACGGTACTCCCCTTCGTTGCTGGAACTGTAGGAAATGGAGAGCAGGACCCCTACCAGCAGAAGGGACGAAAGCAGCGACGATCCGCCTGAGGAAATGAACGGCAAGGGCTTGCCGGTGGTAGGCGCCAGGCCCACCACGCAGGAAATGTTCAAGAACGCCTGGAACACGATCATCACGGTAAGGCCGGCGGCGAACAGCGACATGAACGTGCTGCGTGCCTGCTTGGCAATAGTGAAGCCGCCCACCAGGAACACCATAAATGCCGCGATTACCAGAAAAGAGCCAAGAAGGCCCATTTCCTCACCCACGATGGCGAAGATGAAGTCGGTTTCCGCCTCAGGCAGGTACAGCAGCTTCTCGTAGGAATTGCCCACGCCGACGCCGAGCAGCCCACCGGAAGCCAGCGCCTTGAAGGAATGCACCAGCTGATACCCCGTGTTCTGCGCATCGGCCCAAGGGTCGGAGAAATTCATCAAGCGCTGCATGCGATAGGGGAAGGCCACAATGGCGATAATGCCCAGAACCGCCACAATCGCGAAAACGGAAACCGTGGCACGCCAGGACAGCCCGCCCAGCCATACCACTACGCCGACTCCAACCAAGCAGATGATCGTGGTGCCCAAATCCGACTGGGCACCGAGTACGAACACCACCAGCGGCAACGCAATGAAGAGGGCGCCTTTCCATGCGGCGGTTCTGAAGTCGAGATGGCCCTGCCGGTATTCCTCAACGAAACGGGCCGCCATCATCACGAATACGATTTTGGCGAACTCGGAACCTTGGATGGAAATAGGGCCGATGATCAGCCAGCGCTTCGCGCCTAGGCCCACCGTGCCAAAAATGAACGTGAGCACCAGAACGCCCATGCAGACCCAGTAGAACAGATCGCCGATCCTGCCGCGCCATGCATCTTCGCCGACGAACTTCGCCACTGCAACGGCCATCGCCGTTCCGATAACGGCGAAGAGGCACTGCTTTATGGCCTCGCCCAGCGGGTCGCCCTGCTCGACAAGCGAGGTGATGGAAGAAGACGAGTACACCATGACAAGACCCACCACCACCAGAAACAGGGTGGAAAGGATAACCATCAGCCGTGGCACCATCTCTTGCGCGGGAGCGCTTTTAAGGAATGACGTTGAGGGGGATTTGCTGCGTTTAGGTTCTGTTTTCCGCTCTCGGGCCATTGCTTGCTCAGGCACCCCGCTTTGCGGCTCGCTGGGCTATCAGGCCCTTGAACACCTCGCCACGTTCCTCGAAGCAGGTGAACTCGTCGAACGAAGAGCAGGCGGGCGAAAGGGTAAGGATGTCGCCCGGCTGCGCATGGGCAAGGCCTTCGTCTAGGGCCGATTCAAGGTTAGCTGCCGAGTACACCGGCAGGCTTGCCCCCTGGAAGGCGTTCTTGAAGCGCCCACCGGCGGCGCCGAAGCACACCACGGCCTTGCAGTGCTCTTCGGCAGCTGAAACCAATTCAGCCAGGTCGGTGCCCTTGTCGCAGCCGCCCAGAAGAACGATGGGGCGCTGCTTGCCGAAGGCGGCCAGGGCCTTCAGGGTGGCATCCACATTGGTGGCCTTGGAATCGTTGTAGCACTGCACGCCCTGCACTGTGCCGCAGGGCTCGATGCGGTGCTCCAGGGGCGCGAACGACTTCAGGCCCTCGACGATCTTGGCGTCGTCGCAGCCCAAGGCGATGGCCGCGCTGGCTGCCGCCAAGGCGTTCGAGGCGTTGTGCTCTCCCTTTATCTGCAGGTCGGACTCGCTGCACAGCACGTGCTTTTCGCCCTTGAAATCAACCGTGAGCACCCCTTCGTCGAGGAATGCGCCCGCAGCAGACCCGCATGCGTCTTCGCGCATGTTCTCGTGCAGGCCGCGGCACGTTCCCATGGGGATGTAGTCGAAGCCCTGGTCGGCGGCGATAACGGCCTTGATCATCTTCACGTCGGCGCGCACCACGTCGTTGGTGGCGTCGAGCACCACCGTGCAGCCCTTGGTGCAGTTGGCGTAGATCTTGCGCTTGGCATCGGCGTATGCCTCGAAGCTGCCGTGCCACTTCAAATGGTCGGGCGTGATGTTCAGCAATACGGCCACATCAGGCGCAAAATCCTTGGTGGAGGCAAGCTGGTACGAAGAGACCTCGGCAACGTAGCAGTCCACCTTGCCGGAGGCAACGGCGTCCAGGCAGGTGTCGCCGATGTTGCCCACCGCAGCGGCGCGCTTGCCGCACACCTGCAGGATGTGGGCCGCAAGCGAAGTGGTGGTGGTTTTGCCGTTGGTGCCCGTGATGGCAACCCACACCGAATCGGCGGCGCTTTCGCGCCAGGCGAACTCGACCTCGCTGATCACTTCCGCCGAAGCAGCCTTGGCGGCTTGGTAGAAATCCGAGTTCTCGGAGATGCCGGGGCTTGCGATGCACAGGTCGAACCGCTGGGAGAACGTGTACGTGTCGAAGAGCACCGTAGCGCCCTTCGCCTGGTACTCGGCAGCAGCAGCGCGGGAGGCGTCGTTTTCCTGGCCCGCGGCGATAACCAGCTTGCTTACGCGCGAGCTTAGCAGCCCGGCGCAGTACGAGGCTGCCGCCTTGCCCGATTTGCCCAAGCCCAAAACAAGCACAGCGCCCAGCGAGCTTGGGGCCTTCTTCTTTGTTAGGTCGAAAGATGCAGTCATGTTCTACCCCATCAACGTCTTTGCGAAATACAGGCAGAAGCCCAAAGCGGCAAGCGCCGCGGAGATGATCCAGAAGCGGATAACCACCTTCACTTCGCTCCAACCCTTCTTCTCGAAGTGGTGATGGAGCGGCGCCATAAGGAACAGGCGCTTGCGGGTGCGCTTGAAGTAACCAACCTGGATGATCACCGAAAGGGCCTCTACCACGAACAGGCCGCCGATGATAAGCACCAGCACCTCGGTCTTGGAAACGATGGCCAAGCAGCCCAGCGCCGTGCCCATGGCAAGCGATCCGGTGTCGCCCATGAAGATATCGGCCGGGTACGAGTTGAACCAGAGGAAGCCGATGCAGCAGCCGGCAAGCGTGGCGGCGATGATGGCGGAATCGAGCAGGCCAGCGCGGAAGGCGATGGCGGCCATCACCACGGCAACCACCATGAAGGTGCCGCCCAGAAGGCCGTCAAGGCCGTCGGTAAGGTTGGTGGCGTTGCTCATGCCCATAAGCAGGATGTCGGCGAACAGCACATAGAGCCACGGAATGGCGAACTGCCCGCCGGCGGGAACCTCGATGGGCAACGTTGTGGTAAGAACGCCCAGGTCGAACGTGAACACGAAGGGGATTTCCACCGTGGGGGCAACGCCCAGCCAGTTCACCGCCGCCAGCACGAACGCCGTGGAGATAACGAACTGCCCCACCAGCTTGGCCTTGGGGGTAAGCCCCAAGGATCGCTCGTGGGCAACCTTGGATGCGTCGTCGAACAGGCCCAGGGCGCCGGTAAGCAGCACCGCGGCCATGATGAGCCAGGTCTCAGGCACGGGCTCGGCCAAGATGGCAACCACCACCGTTGCAGCGATGAGCATGATTATGCCGCCCATGGTAGGCGTGCCCTGCTTCACCAGGTGGCTTTCCGGCCCATCGGCGCGAACCTGCTGCCCGATAAGATGCGAGCGCAGGAACTTGATGAACAGCGGCATAAGCACCATCGTTACCGCGGCGCCCAAGAACACCGACAGGAACACGACGAACGTCGGATACTGAGTAAAGGAAACCATAGCTAGTTCAACAACCCCTTGGCTATACGGTCAAGCTCCATGGAATGCGATGCCTTCACCAGCACGGCATCCCCTGAAGCGGCATGTTCGGTTAGGTAGGCCAGCGCCTCTTCGCGGCTTTCGGCCTGCAAGGTGCACTTGCCCGGGAAGCCCGCCGCACGCGCCGCATCGGCAATTGTGCGGGAAAGCTCCCCGATGCAGATAAGGGCATCGACCTGGGAAGAGGCCACGAAGGCGCCCACCTTGCGATGGCCCTCTTCGGTATACGCGCCCAATTCGCCCATATCCCCCAGCACGGCAAAGCGCTTGCCGGGCACGTCCATAGCGCACAGCACGGAAAGCGAGGCGCACATGGAATCGGGGTTGGCGTTGTAGGCGTCGTTTACCACGATGATGCCATCCTTCGAGTGCACAACCTCCTGCCGGCCCGATTCGGCCTGCGAAGAGGCCAAGCCGGAAACGATGCTTTCGGCAGGAACGCCCAGGCGCCAGGCAACCGCCGCGGCGGCGCAGGCGTTGTTCACGTTATGGGCGCCGCGCAGCGCAAGCGAGCAGGGAAAGCTGCCGCTTGGCAGGTGCAGCGTGAAACGGGGGCGGCCCTCGGAATCAAGCTGTATATCGGTGGCGTAGGCGGCAAGGCCGGGCTCTTCGGCGTTGGCATGGCCCGAGCCGTCGAACAGCAGCACCTCTATGCCGCGCTCTTCGAGCCTTTGCCATTCGCGGATCTTCGGCGTGAAGGCGTCGGCGGCATTCAGCACGGCGACGTTGCCCGCCTGAAGCGTTTCCAGCACCTCGGCCTTGGCGCGGGCGATGTTCTCCATCGAGCCCAGCAGCTCCAAGTGGCACTCGGCCACATTCGTGATAACCGAAACGGTAGGGCGCACGAAGCTTACCAAGCTGGAGATCTGCCCCAGGCCACGCATGCCCATTTCCACCACGGTGAAGTCGTTTTCAGCCGAAGCGTCCAGCACCGTGCGGGGAACGCCCAGCTCGTTGTTCTGGTTCGCCTTGGTGGCAGTGCCGGAAAGCACGGTGGAAAGCACATCGCGCGTAAGGTTCTTCGTGGTGGTTTTGCCCATAGACCCGGTAAGCGCAACAACCTGGCCGGCCAGGCACTCGCGCCATGCGCGCGCCAGCTTCGGGAACGCATCGAAGGTGGAGCGCACCAGAAGGATGGCGCCACCCGCCTGCTTTGCGGCGGCAACCGCCTCTTCCCCTGGCTGGCTCATGGCCAACGCCGCAACGGCACCGGCCTTGAACGCGGCAGGGATGAACGTGTGCCCGTCCACCTTTTCGCCGGGAAGGGCAACGTAGAGGCTGCCCGGCGCCACTTCGCGGGAATCCCAGGTAACGCTAGTTGCTACGCGCTCGCCATCGGCGGCGGGTACTGCGACCTGGGCCTCCAAAATGGAAGCCAGCTTGCTGATAGAGAACTGCATAACGGTTATCCGAACACCTTCTGAAGGGCAGCGGCGGCCACTTCACGGTCGTCGAAGTGATGCTTTTCGGTGCCCACGATCTGGTAATCCTCGTGGCCCTTGCCGGCGATGAGCACGGCGTCGCCGGCCTTCGCCTGGGCGATGGCGCGCTCGATTGCCTGCGCGCGGTCGGGCACGACGTCGAAGCGGCCCTGGCCTTCGCGCATGCCGTCGACGATGTCGTCGATGATTGCCTGCGGGTCTTCCGTGCGCGGATTGTCGGAGGTTACCACGGCGTAATCGGCCGCCAGCGCCGCCTTGCCCATGATGGGGCGCTTGCTGGCGTCGCGGTCGCCGCCGCAGCCGAACACCACCAGGGTGCGATGGCCTTCTTCCACCAGCGAGGATACGGAGGCAATGGCATTCTCAAGCGCATCGGGCGTATGGGCGTAGTCCACATACACCGAAACGCCGCCGTCGTTTTCGGCCTTGATGCGCTGCAGGCGGCCGGGGATGGCCGGCGCATCGCGCAGGGCATCGGCGATGGCGGAAGCGCGGTAGCCCAGCTGAAGGGCGATGCCGAACGCCGTCATGACGTTTTCCACGTTGAAGCGGCCCACCAAAGGATAGGTGAGCTTGTGAACCGTGCCGCGCACGGAAAGCTCTACCGTGGTGCTGGAAACGCCGTACTCGACGCTTACCGGATGGATCTGGGCAGAGGCATCGAAGCCGGTGGTGATGATGGCGTCCTCGTTGGCGGAGCAGCGCTTCAGCAGCTCCTTGCCCCATTTGCCCTCGATGTTGATAACGCGCTTGGCCGGATAGTCCTTCGAGAACAGGCGGGCCTTCGCCGCGAAGTACGACTCGAAGGTCTTGTGGTAGTCAAGATGGTCTTGCGTGAGGTTCGTGAACGCGGTTACCGCGAAATGGGTGGCCCAGGTGCGGTCGAGGTCGAGCGCATGCGAGCTTACCTCCATGGAAACCACGCCGCAGCCGGCATCGCGCATCTGCGCGAACAGGGCCTGCAGGTCGGGCGACTCGGGCGTGGTGTGCGTAGAGGGCTGGCTTTCGCCGGCAACGGAGATGCCCACCGTGCCGATGAGGCCGGTGCGGCTGCCAAGGGTCTGGGCAATATGGTCTACCAAATAGGTAGTGGTGGTCTTGCCGTTGGTTCCCGTGATTCCCACCAGGGAAAACGCCTTGCTGGGCTCGCCGTGGAAGCGGGAAGCCATGCGCGCCATCGCCTTGCGCGAATCCTTCACCACAACCTCGGTGACGTCGGAGGCATCGGCCAGGTACACCTTGCGCTCCACGATGAGCACGCGCGCGCCGCGGTCGATGGCGTCCTGCGCATAGGAATGGCCGTCGCTCTTCAGGCCGACGATGCAGCAGAACGCATCGCCGGGCTCTACCGCGTCGCTGCGGTAGGCAATGCCGGAAACAGGCTCGTCGGCGTTGCCGATTATGGTGCAGTCAATGCCCGAGAATAGCTCTCCGCATGTCTTCTGGGTCATAGGAACCTCAATTCTGAGTGATGTTGTAGCGATCAATCGCAAACGCCATTATATCCCGAAACGCAGGGACGGTTTTCCTCTCGCCGGGAACATCCGTAGCCCCCACAAAGCACACCAGATTGGTGGAAGTGTCGGGCAGATAGCCCACGAAGGAAAGGTTGTACATCCCCTCCTGGTAGCCGCCCGACTCCGAGGCGATTTCCGCCGTGCCGGTCTTGCCCACCACGCGGTAGCCGTCTATCTGGGCATCGGTACCGGTGCCGCGCTCAACCACCTGCTGCATCATGCCTTCCAAGGTTGTTATGCAATCAACCCGGTCGGTGATCTGGGAAGTCTCGTAGCTACGGGGAGCATCCTCGCTGGGCACATCCATCAAGAAGTGCGGGGTGCAGGCCACGCCGTCGTTGGCCAAGGCGCCGTAGAAGCGCACCATCTCTATGGGAGACGTGGTAAGGCCCTGGCCGAAGCTGATGTTGTAGCCCTGCACCTCCGTCCATTTGTCGCGCGCGGCTACGCTGCCCGAAGCTTCGCCAGGATAGTCGACGCCCGTTTTCTGGCACAGCTGGTACTGCTGGATGTAGTCGTACAGACGCGAGAAGGTAAGGTCTTGCGCCACCAGGGAGATACCCACGTTCGAAGATTCGGCGATGATATCGGCCACCGTCATGTCCTGCGATGCGCGCGAATGCGAGTCGGTGATGGTGTAGCCGTCTACGGTAAGCCTGTTGGGGCAGTAGTATTTGGAATCCGCGTTCACCTTGCCATCGGAAAGGGCGGCCAGCATCGTAAGCGGCTTCATGATAGAGCCGGGCTCGTATGCCGAAGAGATGCCTGAAAGGTTGGTGGCGCCCTCCTTCACCTCCGTCATGTTGGTGATGTCGAAGGTGGGCGAAGACGAGCACGCGTAGATTTCCCCGGTAGCGGAGTCCATCAAGATGGCCGAGCCGGTTTTGCCCTGCACTTCCTCGACGCGCACGGTAAGCGATTCCTCCAGCTTTTCCTGCATGTCCACGTCGATGGAGATCACGATGTCCTTGCCGTCGACCACTTCGGCTGTAACCTTCTCGGTACCGGGAACCGGCACGCCTTCCTTGCTGTATTCAGTGGTTTTGCTTCCGGCGGTGCCGGCCAGGATGTCGTTGTAGTACAGCTCCAGGCCGGTAAGCGCCTGGCCGTCGGAGTTCAGCACGCCGATGATCTGGCTTCCCACCGCCCCGCACGGGTACACGCGCTTGGTGGTTTTCTCGAAGTCGACGCCGTCGATGCCCAGTTCCTTGATCTTCTTCATCCCCTCTTCATCGGTGCCCTTGTACAGGTAGACGAAGTTGGTGTCCTGGGTGATCTTGTTCTTGTAGTCTTGGGCTTCGCCGCCGAATGCCGCGGAAAGGGCGTTGGCCAGCTGGTCCACCTTGCCGGTGTCCACCATATGGGGGTGGCAGAACACGTTGTAGGCATCCACGGTGGTTGCAAGGATGGTGCCGTTGCGGTCGTAGATGGTGCCGCGGCGCGCCTGCACGTCGACGGTTACCTCGCGCGAGCTTCCGCGGTCCAGGTTGTTCTGGGCGTCTATGAGCTGCAGCCACACCAGGCGGCCCAGCAATATGATGGCGAATGCGCCGAACAGAAGGATAAGCCAGTTCAAACGGCCGCCGAACATGCTGCGATCCATCCCCGATGCGGCTGTAGCACGATGGGGGCGCTGCTCGCGGTTGCCGTGCGGGGGCCTAGGACGCTGGCCGCCGCTTGGGCGCTGGCCGCGATAGCCCGTCTGCCGAGGGGGCCGGTAATCCATGGGAACTACCCCTGGGAAGCAAGGCGGGCGACGCTTTGCGCAAGGGAAAGGTTACCGTCGGAATCGATGGCGACGGGGTCGACGGAAAGCGTCATGGTTTCCGTTGCCGAGCCGGACGTCATGGAAAGACGGTTGCCCGCCTCGGTGCGGATGTTGCTGGGGCTGGAAAGCAGGCTTTCCTGAACGGCCAGGGATTCGCCGGTGGTGCGCGCGTCGGAGATCTGCGCGCGAAGGCTGCTTGCCTCGGATGCGGTGCTGTAGGCGGCCGATGCCAAGGCAACGCGCACGAAGCCGATTACCAGGAACACGGCCAGAAGGGCAACGCCCACTTTGATGAGCAAGATCGGGAAATCGGAAAGCGTGGGGTAGGCAGAATGCTTGCGGCCACGAACCACGCGCACGGAAGGCGCGGGCTGCCCGTAGCGGGAAGGCTGGGCCATTGCATGGTCATAGCGATATGCGGGCATGCCGGACATCTGCTCACCTCCCTGCTGCGTTACTGGTTCTTAAAGGGCGTTTCCGTTCATGCATTCTCGTCCAAGCGCTCGGCCACCCTGAGCTTTGCGCTGCGCGAACGAGGATTGCGCTGTATTTCTTCTTCGGTTGGGAGCACAGGCTTGCGCGTGACAACCTTGAGTATCGGCTTGTTCCCGCAAACGCACACCGGAAGGTCCGGCGGGCATGTGCATCCCTTCGAGTACTCGCGGAAGAGGTCTTTCACGATGCGGTCTTCCAGCGAGTGATAGCTGATAACGGCGATGCGGCCGCCCGGGGCCAGCCAGCGAACCGCCGACTCCAAGCCGCTTTTCAGCACGTCGAGCTCGCCGTTCACCTCTATGCGCAGCGCCTGGAACGTCCGCTTGGCCGGATGGCCGCCAGCGCGACGGGCCGAGGCGGGCACAGCGGCCTTGATGACTTCGACCAGCTGCTCGCTCGTTTCGAGCGGCGCCTCTTCGCGGGCCGCAACGATGAACTCTGCAATACGGCTTGCCCACTTCTCGTCGGAATAGTTACGGATGATTCGAGTGAGATCTGCTGCGTTATAGGTGTTGACGATCTCAGCTGCGGTTAAGGTGGAATTACTCGAATCCATCCGCATATCAAGAGGACCGGTCTCCTTGAAGGAGAAGCCACGAGAAGGTGTGTCTATCTGCACCGATGAAACCCCGATATCGAACAGGATGGCGTCGATAGAGGGAACCTGCGCAGAAACAAGAAGGGAATCCAAATCCCCGAAGTTGCCGGCAAGCACATCTACCTTGGGGCGAACCGAATCGGGCAAGGCGGCCAAGCGCTCGGAGGCGGCTGCGCGGGCAACCGCGTCTTGGTCGATGCCGATAAGGTGCCCTTCGGGGCCGATGAGCTTTGCGGCTTCCAGGGAATGCCCTGCCCCACCGAGGGTTGCATCAACGTAGCGCTTTCCAGCGGAAAGGCGCAGGTACTTCATGCACTCGGGAAGCAGAACGGGAATATGCCGATATTCGTTTGTCATCGTTCACGCACCAAAACCAGCTACATGCACAGCGAGGAAAGATCCGTGTCGAGCGCGAACTGGTTCCAATGCTCCTCATCCCAGATCTCAATATGATCGCCGTTGCCGATAACGACGACGTCCTTGTCGAGCTCCGCCGTTTCACGAAGAGGGGCGGGGATCTTGATACGGCCGACGTTATCGATCTCGCACTTGGTGGCGCGGGCGTTCAGCAGCGTTTTCTGGCGAACCATCTTCGCATTGCCGACGTTGAAGCCACCCTGAGCCTCGAACAAGCTGGCAACCCAGCTGTTGAAACCCTCTGTCTCGAAGATATAGAGACAGCTGTTGTCGATGCTGAGGGTCATCCTGAGATCTTCCGAGAGTTCCTTGCGGAAATCGGCAGGCAAAGACAAGCGTCCCTTGGCGTCGATCTTGCGACTGAATTCGCCAAGAAGCTCGTTCACGCCTCCCTCCTTCCTTGGGGTATCTCGTGAAGGTTATTTTATGCCACCCCTTCCCACCCCGCAATAAAAAATGGGATTTTCTCCCACCTTCTCCCCTCCGAATCCCGCAAACAACGGGCCTGTGCGCCCGAGTATTCTTAGGTGATACAAGATATTGTGATTACCATGCCCAAACAGCACCACTTATCGAAGATATTGCCGGGGAAGATGTGGGTAGAATTTTTGACTGAACAAGTTCAACGCCCTACATCTTCACCATAATTTGCCGCAAAAACCCCTCTTTCGCGCATAGGAGGAAGGCCGCACGGGGAACCCGGGGCGTTTGGGAGGGAAAGGGGGAGAAAGGGGGAAGGCGGGTTGGCAGACGCGGAACCTAGCTACGGGGATGGGCGGCCAGGTACTCCTCGCGCAGCTGGCTTACCTGCACGTGGGTGTAGATCTGCGTGGTGGATATATCGGAATGCCCCAGCATTTCCTGGATTGCGCGGAGGTCTGCCCCGCCCTCCAACAGGTGCGTGGCAAACGAATGGCGCAGGGTATGCGGGTGAAGGTCCTTCACGCCGATGGAAAGGCCCGCTCGGGAAACCACGGAATGCACGGTTTGCCTTGATAGGCGCCCGCCGCGGGCGTTCAGGAACACGGCAGGCACGGGGGCGGCGGCGCGCATCGAAAGAGCCGGGCGCGCATCTTGAAGGTACTGCTGCAAGCGCTGCGCCGCCATGCCGGAAATGGGCACGATGCGCTCCTTCGAGCCCTTGCCCAGAACGCGCAGGCATTCCTCATCAAGGTAGATGCGGTCCATATCCAGGCCCACCAGCTCGCTTACGCGCAGGCCGCAGCCGTAGAGCACCTCCAGCATCGTGGCATCGCGAAGCTCCAAGGGCGTGCTGTCGGGCATCTGGTCAAGCAGGGTGGCTACCTGGTTGATGGATATCACATCGGGCAAGGCCTTCGGTTTGCGCGGCAGGGGGATGGTCTGCGAAGGGTCCATCCCAGAAAAGCCCTCGCGCACCAGGAAACGGTGATACCCCTTGATAACCGAGATGTGCTGTTCCATGGTGGAAGGGCTGAATTTCCTCTCGTTCGAAAGGTAGGCAGCATAGGCGGAAATGTCGGCGCGCTGCACCTGTTCGGCGGCAGCGATTCCGCGCTCTTCGCCAAGGAAGTCGATGTACCTTTGCAGGTTGCTGCGGTACACGCGCACCGTTGCCGGCGCCGCACCGCGCTCGGCCACCAGGTAGCCTATGTAATCTTCCAGGTAGAACAAGCCCGGTCAACCGCCCTTTCGCAACCCTGCAGAAACCCCGCCAACAGAAAAGCGGCACACCCGCAGTGGGCATGCCGCTTTGGAATCAGGTTCGGAAAACCACTATGCGCGATGCTTCACCGCAGCGCCCACGAAGCCCTCGAACAAGGGGTGGGGCTTGGTGGGACGGCTCTTGAACTCGGGGTGAGCCTGGCTTGCCAGGAACCACGGATGGCCGGGGATTTCCACCATCTCGGTAAGGCGGCCATCGGGGGAAAGGCCGGAAATGCGCAGGCCAGATTCAACGAGCTTGTCGCGGTAGGCGTTGTTCACCTCGTAGCGATGGCGATGGCGCTCGTAGATGATTTCCTCGCCGTACACCTGGTAGGCAAGCGAATCCTTTTCCAGCTTGCAGGGATAGGCGCCCAGGCGCATGGTGCCGCCCTTGTCTTCCACGTCTTCCTGCTCGGGCATAAGGTCGATAACCGTATACTCGGCAGCCTCGTCGAACTCGGCGGAAGTGGCACCGGGAAGGCCGGCAACGTTGCGGGCGAACTCGCACACGGCAGCCTGAAGGCCCAGGCAGATGCCCAGGAACGGGATGTTGTTCTCACGCGCAAAGCGCGCTGCCTCGATCTTGCCCTCGAACGCGCGCTGGCCGAAGCCGCCGGGAACCAGGATGCCGTCCATGCCGCCCAAGACGCCCTCGACGTTCTGGGCGTTCAGCTCCTCGCCGTCGATAAGGTGCACTTCCGCATGCACGCCGTTGGCAACGCCGGCATGGTAGAGCGCCTCGATGATGGAAAGGTAGGCGTCGGGCAGGCTTACGTACTTGCCCACCACCGCGATGTCCACGCGGCCTTCGCAGCCTTCAGCTGCGGAAAGGAACGAGGTGAGCGGCGTAAGGTCGATCTCGGGCTGCTCCAGGCCAAGGCGCTTGAGCACCTTGACGTCGAATTCCTGGCTGTGCAGGGAAAGCGGCACCTGGTAGATGGAAGGCGCGTCGATGCAGGCAAGCACGTCGTCGGAGGAAACGTCGCAGAACAGGGCGATCTTCTCGCGCACGCCGTCGGAGATCTCGTGGTCGGAGCGGCACACGATGAAGTCGGGCTGAACGCCGATGGAGCGCAGCTCCTTCACGCTGTGCTGCGTGGGCTTGGTTTTCACCTCGTGGGCGGCGGCGATGTAGGGCACCAGGGTAACGTGCACGAACAGCACGTCGCCATAAGGGCGCTCCTTCTTGAACTGGCGCGCCGCCTCGATGAAGGGCTGGGACTCGATGTCGCCGATGGTGCCGCCGATCTCGGAGATGACGATGTCGGCGTTGGACTGCTCGGCAATGCGATACAGGCGCTCCTTGATGGCGTTGGTCACGTGCGGGATAACCTGCACGGTGCCGCCCAAGAAGTCGCCGCGGCGCTCGCGCGCAATAAGGCTCTTGTAGATGGAGCCCTGGGTGAAGTTGGATTCGCGGGACAGGCTCTCGTCGATGAAGCGCTCGTAATGGCCCAGGTCAAGGTCACCCTCGTGGCCATCGTCTGTAACGAACACCTCGCCGTGCTGGAAGGGGCTCATGGTGCCTGGGTCCACATTCAGATACGGATCCATCTTCTGCATGGTTACCTTGTAGCCGCGGGCCTTCAGCAGATGACCGAGCGATGCCGCCGTGATGCCCTTGCCCAGCGAGGATACAACGCCGCCAGTGACGAAGATGTGCTTTGCCATGATTCTCCTTTGCGAAACAACCAAAACGAGCGCAATAAAAAAGCGCCCGAAACCCCTTTTTTGCCTGACTTTCAAACGCTTTTCTATATTAGCGGAATTCCCCGCATGGGTCATCGACTATCAAAGGTTTTCTTCCCCGCAACACAGGGCCGCGCCGTGGCCGCGTCAGCTGCTTGCAAGCTTTCACGCCCGCTGGCTGCAGACTTCCCAAAATGTGAGGTTTCTCACGTTTTACCCGGGAAAAACGTGATGTTTCTCACATTTTGGGAAGTCGATAGACGATT
>CAVDWN010000005.1:0-23083 GCA_963612535.1 Sphaerochaetaceae bacterium | reverse complement strand
GAGAAGGAAGCAACCGACGATACCCGTTCGAAGGTTGCCGCCGTGTTCTACAACCGCCTTTCCAACACGGGAAGCCCGTCTTACGGCTACCTGGGCAGCGATGCCACCACGGCATACGAGGTGGGCGATAATCTGGATTCCTACGATTGGACAACCAAGAGCCCCTACAACACGCGGGTTACCAAGGGTTTGCCCCCAACGCCCATCTGCAGCCCCTCCATCGAGTCGCTGCAGGCCGTTTGCAGCCCGGAAGCTGATTTCGGCGACTATTACTTCTTCAGCTTCTGGACCAACGATCAGGGTGGCGTCGATTACTTCTTCGATAAAACCTACGAACAGCACCAGCAAACCATAGCGAACCATTCTTCGTAGCGGAGCTTGCCGTGTCGTTTGCGCATCCCGATAGGTACTTTGCGCGCACCAGCGCCATAGACGTCCAAGCGGATATCCTCGGGCGCGGGTTCACCCATGTCCTTCTCGACGTCGACAACACCGTTGTCTCGCGTGCCGACCATCAGGTGCCCAAGGATGTTCGTCTGTGGATCGAGCGCCTGAAGCGTGCCGGCGTGGGGTTGTGCTTCCTTTCCAACAACTGGCACGGATCGGTGTTCGAAATGGCGGCCCAGCTGGATATCCCTATTGTGGCCAAGGCGTGCAAGCCCTTGCCCCATGGCTTCTTCTTGGCGCTTCGGAAGATAGGCGCATCGCGCAAGTCCACGGTGATGGTGGGGGACCAGCTTTCTACCGATGTGGTGGGCGCCCACCTTGCGGGGTTGTGCGCCTATTTGGTTTGCCCCTTGGTGGAGGAAGACCTGAAGCACACCGTGTTTGTTCGCGGCATCGAGCGCGCATTCATTTCCGACCGTGAGCCCGAGGGGGTTGGCGCATGCGAAACCTCACGTTCATAGCGACGCCGGGAACCCGAAGCCTGGCCAGGGAATTCCGCAGCTCCTTCATGGAAAAGACCGCGGTGTGGAACGTCATGGTTGAAACTTGCGGGAGCGCATCCGAGGCTAGCGCGCTGTTCCAGGCAACGCGCTGCCATGCGTTTGCCGTGTCATACCCGTTTCGCCCTTTGGTTTTTAACGAAGGCAAGCTGCACGGCGCTTCGGCTCGCTTAACCAACGGAGCCGATGTGCTTTACCGCGGCGAGCGTGGTGATTTGGCCCTGAGCCAGCTGGCGCGAAGCGCCGTAGACCTCATCGAGCGCACGTACCTGCCGCTGTACGGCTCTTCTGCGGTGGTCTTGGGTTCGGGCAGCGCTGCGATCGACGTTGCCTATGAGCTTGCGCGCGCAGGCGTTTCCCAGATCACCCTTTTGGGGAACGATAAAGAGCGTACGCGCGCCAACCTTGCTGCCTTCCTGCAGGCGTTTGACGCGCAGAAGACGCAGATCATCGATACCGATCAGGCGCAAGAGGGCCACCTTTCCGCCGCTCGGGCGTTTCAGAACGCAAAGTTCCTCTGCGGCACGTTGGCCTCTGCTTCGTATATCCAGCAGGCTGACGTGGTTCTATCGGTCGATGCCGATATCTCTTCTGCAAGCTTGCCCCTGCATCAGGGACAGATCGTTTGCAGCCTATGGGATAGGGACGATCTGCCGTTTTCTTGCAGCGCGCGGGACTGCCGGTGCGATTTCATCGGCGCCGAAGAGGCAATGCGCGCTTGGGGTGCCGACTGTGCCGAATTGTTGGTGGAGCTTTCCAGCGGCGGGTTCTAACCAAGCAGCTGTTGGTGCCGCTCGCTTTATTTCGGTGGAGTGGCAGGCGTTTTTGGTAGAATCGTAAACCGTTATAACCAACACCAATCAAGGTAAGGCATCATGCAATACATCACAGCGGGTGAAAGCCATGGCCCCAGTCTCACGGCCATCGTATCCGGTGTTCCCGCGGGTCTCTCGATCTCCGAAAAAGGCATAAACTCCGATCTTGCCCGCAGGCAAAGCGGCTACGGTCGCGGCGGCCGTCAGGCCATCGAGAAGGACACGGTTTCCATAACTTCCGGCGTGCGCTTCGGCAAGACCATCGGCTCGCCGGTAACGCTCACCGTTGCGAACCGCGACTGGGCGAACTGGACCGAGCGCATGTCGGTGTTCGGCGACGCTCCGAAAGACCTGGTGCGCGAGGTAACGCCGCGCCCCGGCCATGCAGACTTGCTCGGAGTGCTGCGCAACGACATGGATGACTGCCGCAACATCCTTGAGCGCACCAGCGCCCGCGAAACCACCATGCGCGTTGCCGCTTCCGGCATTGCCCGCGAGTTCCTGGCAGAGCTTGGGGTGGAAATCAAGTCGTACGTCGTTTCCATCGGGGATGCCTACATGGCAGAGGAAGACCCGATGATGGACGCTGTTTCCTATTCGCCCCTTGATATCGAGACCAGCGAGGTACGCTGCCCCGACGCCGAGGCTTCCCAGCGCATGATGGCCGCTATCGACGAGGCGAAGGCCAACGGCGATACGCTGGGCGGGATCTTCCGCGTAGTGGTAACGGGCCTGCTTCCCGCGGTTGGCGGATACGCCACGCCCACCGACCGCCTTACCTCGAAGCTCGGCGGCGCCATCTTCTCCATCCCGGCAATCAAGGGCGTGGAGTTCGGCCTTGGCTTCGAGACAACCCGTCGCCCGGGAAGCCAGGTGCATGACGAGATCGTGCTCGACGAGGCCAACGGCTTCGTTCGCACCTCCAACAATGCCGGCGGCCTGGAAGGCGGCATGACCACGGGCATGCCGTTGGTGGTCACCGTTGGCATGAAGCCCATCGCAACGCTCACCACGCCGCTCAACACCGTGAACCTCGACACGCTCGAGGTTGCCGAAGCATCCAAGGAGCGCAGCGACACCTGCGCCGTTCCCGCTGCCGCCGTGGTAGCGGAAAGCGAGGTTGCGCTGGTTCTGGCCGATGCGTACCTTACCAAGTTCGGGTCCGACAACATGACCGACATCAAGGCCAACATCGCAAACTACCGCGAGCGCATTAAGACCATGTCGCGCTAGCGTCCCTTCAGCCCTCGGCGCCGAGCGCGTCGGCTTAACCCCACTCAGCATTCAAGGAGCTTTGACACATGACCGATCAGCCTATCCGCCATGCAGGCCAGTACTACCTAACCAAGCCCGTTTTCTTCATCGGCTTCATGGGCGCCGGCAAAACGAGTATCTCCCAGCAGATCGCCGTTACCTGCGGCGTTGCCTCTATCGACGCCGACGAGTACCTCGAGCTGCGCGAAGACCGCATCATCGCCGATATCTTCGCCGAGGATGGGGAAGAGGCGTTCCGCGATATCGAGACCGACGTCCTGCGCGACTTGGCCGGCCGTTCCCCCCGCCTTATCGGCTGCGGTGGCGGCGTAGTTACCAAGCGTCCCGAAAATGCCCAGATCATGAAGGAATCCGGCTTCGTCGTTTACCTGAAGGTCTCGGCCGATGGGGCTGCTGCGCGTATCCCCAACACCGATTCGCGCCCCATGTTCAAGAACCTCGACACCGCGCGCAAGACCATCGTCGAGCGCGAGCCCCAGTACGAGGCAGCTGCCGATGTTGCGGTCGATACCGAGGGCCGCAGCATCCGCGAGGTGGCCGACGAAGTGGTAGATCGCCTGCTCGAGGCCGGCGTCATGGTGAAGCGGGCGTAGCGCGGTGACCAGGATAGTCGTCGATATTCCCGGTGAAGCGCCCTACGACGTGCTCGTTGCGCCTGGGTGCTTGGGTTCTTTGGGGGCGGAGCTTCGCAAGCTCGACTCCAATCCCCGCGCTTTGGTGGTAACCGATTCCGAGGTCGCGTCCCTGTACCTGCAAGAGGTAAAGGATTCGCTTGAAGCGCAGGGGTATCTGGTTTCCGTCATTACCGTACCCTCTGGCGAAACCGCCAAATCAGTCGATTGCGCCTCGGAGATCTGGTCGGCTATGGCCCAGTGCGGCCTTTCGCGCGATTCCCTCGTGGTTGCCCTCGGCGGCGGCGTCGTGGGCGATCTTGCCGGCTTCACGGGTTCCACCTTCATGCGCGGCCTGCGCATCGTCCAGGTTCCCACCACCTTGCTTTCCATGGTGGATTCCTCCGTCGGCGGAAAGACGGCAATCAACTTGGAATCGGGAAAGAACCTGGTGGGCACATTTTGCCAGCCGCTTATGGTGTGCGCCGACGTGTCCGCGCTTTCCTCGCTGCCGGCAAGGGAGTGGTCATGCGGCTGCGGCGAGATCGCGAAGTCTGCCGTCATCGACTCCGAGGAGTTCTTCTTCTGGCTCTACGAGCACGCCGACGAGCTTAGCGCCCGTACGCCCGAGGTTGTGCAGGAGGCTGTGAAGCGCTGCATCGTGTTCAAGGCCTCGGTCGTTGCGCGCGACCAAGAGGAAACCAAGGGTGTGCGCGAGTGCCTGAACTACGGTCACACGCTTGCCCACGCCATCGAGACCGAAGCTGGGTACGGGGTGTATTCCCATGGCCATGCGGTTGCCCAGGGAATGCGTTTCGCGGCCCGTCTTGCTGTTTCCCATCTGGGGGCATCCATGGAGTTCGTGCAGGCGCAGGATGCGTTGCTGGATTCGCTGGGGCTGCCGGAAATCGGCCTGAAGGCCGATCCTGATCGCTTGCTGCAGCTTATGAAGGGCGATAAGAAAGTCCGTTCGGGCAAGCTGCGATTCGTCCTTCCGCGAGCATGCGGCGAATGGGAGGTATGCGAGCTTTCCGATGAGTTCGTGCTTGAGTACCTTCAGGCTTGGCAGCGGAGCATTCCCGTATAGCCGCACTCTTCTCTTCTTCGCAAGGACCTCTTTCGGCCCTCAAGCAGTTCGTCGATTCAGGAGGTCGAACCTATGGCATACAACGATTCCCGTATCCGCTCCCTTCGCGCCAAGATGGCCGGTGCCGGCCTGGATGCCCTGTATGTGCGGGGTCTTTCGAACGTGGCTTGGCTTACCGGATTCGAGGGGGTATTCGACGGCGAGCCCGCGCATGCGGTTGTGCTCACCGCGGCCGATTGCGTGCTGCATACCGATTCGCGGTATCTTGCTGCCCTTGAGCAGCGCGCATCTGGCACCGAAATACTGATCGATGGCTCACGGAAGGCGCATTCGGCTTTCCTGCGCGATATGGTCGCGGGGATTTCCCCGGATAGCCCGGGTGCCGCTCTTCGCGTAGGCATAGAGGATTCGCTTACGTTGGCCGAGTTCCGCAGCCTGCAGAAGGCATTGGCCGAAGCCGAGGTGCAGCTTGTTGAACTCGACGGCTTCGTGGAAGGTCTTCGCCAGGTGAAGGACGAGGCCGAGATAGACGCCATGCGCAAGGCCCAGGCCATCACCGATGCCGCGTTCTCTTATATCGTCGAAGCCATGCATGCCGGAATGACCGAGCGCGAGGTGCAGCTGATGTTGGACAACTTCATGCTCGAAGAGGGGGCCGAGGGCTTGGCCTTCAGCACCATCGTCGCCACGGGCGCCCACGCGGCATCGCCCCATGCCATCCCCGGCGATACCAAGCTTCAACCAGGCGATGCCGTGGTGATGGATTTCGGCGCCCGGTTCGGGGGTTACTGCTCCGACATGACGCGCACCGTGTTCGTAGGCCAGCCTTCCGAAGAGCTTCAGCACGCCTTTGCGGTGCTCAGGAGGGCCAACGAGGAATGCGAGGCTATGGTACGGGCCGGCGTTTGCGCCGATTCGGTGCATGCGCACGCCGAGCAAGTTCTTGCCGAAGGCGGCTTTGAGGGTGCGATGGGGCATTCGCTTGGCCATAGCGTCGGCATCGATATCCACGAATCGCCCAACCTTTCCCCGCGAAACGGGGAACCGCTTGCCGCCGGCAACGTGGTAACCGTCGAGCCGGGCATCTACCTTCCGGGAAAATTCGGCATGCGCTTGGAGGATTTCGGCGTTGTGCGCAGCGGGGGATACGAGGTCCTTACGCAAAGCACCCATGAAATGGTCATAGTTGGATAGCCGATCAGGTATACTGTTTGAGTTTACTTGCAACAATCAAGTTCTAAAGGAGCACAAAGTGGCAATCTCTACCGCCGATTTCCGTAATGGCATGTGCATCGAGTACAACAACAAGCTCTGCACCATCGTCGAGTTCCAGCACGTCAAGCCTGGCAAGGGCGGTGCCTTCGTTCGCACCAAGCTCCGCGACATCAAGACCGGTCGCGTTGTTGACTACACCTTCAACTCCGGCACCAAGTTCGAGGCGGTTCGCCTGGAAACCAAGAAGATGCAGTTCCTCTACAGCGACGGCGCCGACTTCAACTTCATGGACTCCAACACCTACGAGCAGCTGGCTATCCCTGCCGAAACCGTTGGCTCTGCCGCCAACTGGCTCAAGGAAAACGACGAGGCAACCCTGATGTACGCCGGCGACGAGCTCATCAGCATCGAGCCTCCCATGTTCGTGGAGCTCGAGGTCACCGAAACCGAGCCCGGCTTCAAGGGCGACACCGCCACCAACACCACCAAGCCCGCCACGCTCGAGACCGGCGTTACCATCCAGGTTCCCACGTTCGTGGAAATCGGCGATGTGCTTCAGATCGACTCTCGCGACGGTCGTTTCGTCAAGCGCGTCTAGCCTGTGCGACTTGACTGTAAATTCTTTCGGCTGCGGGGCGCTTCGGCGCCCCGTGCTTTATACTAGACACTCGTTTTCTATAGCTGCACTTCGAAGAAGCGCGGACTGCTGATAAGAGGAGGTGCGAAACACTTGGGAAAGCTACAGATCATGGATACCACCGTTCGTGACGGCCAGCAGAGCCTTTGGGCTACGCGTATGCCGATCGGTGATATGCTCCCGATCTTACCTAAGATGGATCGCGTAGGTTATTGGGCTATCGAGGCATGGGGCGGTGCCACTTTCGACACCTGCTTGCGCTTCTTGGACGAGAATCCTTGGGATCGTCTCCGTTCCATCAAGGCCAAGACGCCGAACACGCGTCTGTCCATGCTTACCCGCGGCCAGAACCTGGTTGGCTACAAGCACTACTCCAAAGAAGTGGTTTCCCGCTTCATCGCCGCTTCGCATCGCAACGGCATCGACGTGTTCCGCGTCTTCGACGCCTTGAACGACATCCGCAACGTTGTTGACAGCGCCGAGGCCATCAAGGAATGCGGCGGCCATTTCGAGGGCGCCATCTCGTACACCATGTCCCCGGTGCACACGCTCGACAGCTTCCTGGAATACGGCCAGCAGCTGAAGGACCTGGGCGCCGACTCCATCGCCATCAAGGACATGGCAGGCATGCTCACCCCGTACCGCACCGAGCGCATGGTGAAGGCCTTCAACGCCGAGATCGGCCTTCCCGTGCACGTTCATTGCCACTATGTTGGCGGCATGGCACCTGCCAACTACCTGAAGGCCGCCGAAGCCGGCGCTGCCATCGTCGACACCGCCAGTGCACCGCTCGCATTCGGCAACTCCCAGCCCGCAGTCGAGATGCTGGTGGCCGCCTTGCAGGAAAGCCGCTACGATACCGGCCTTGATCTTGGCCTTCTGTTCGAGATCTCCGAGTACTGGGAAGAGGTTCGCAGGCGCGGCCACTACAAGCGCGGCGTTTCCTCGCTTACCCATATGAAGGTGTACTCGCACCAGGTTCCCGGCGGCATGATGTCCAACCTGGTTTCCCAGCTTGAGATCCAGAATGCGCTCGACCGCCTCGATGACGTGATGGAAGAGATCCCGCGCGTTCGCGCAGAAGTCGGCTACCCGCCGCTGGTAACCCCGCTTTCCCAGATCGTCGGCACCCAGGCCGTGTTCAACGTGCTTACCGGCAAGCGCTGGAGCGTTGTTTCCAAGGAAATGAAGGACTACATCTGCGGCTACTACGGCAAGGCTCCCGGCCCCATGGCGCCCGAAGTGGTAAGCCGTGTGGTAACCGATGCCGACCAGGTGCTGGACCCTTCGGTTTCCCCGGGCTCGCTGGTAACCACCACCTTCGCCGAGCTGGAAGAAGAGATCGGCGATCTGGCGAAGACCGAAGAAGACGTATTGATGTACGCCCTGTTCCCGAACGAGGCGCGTACGTACCTGAGCAAGCACCGCACATCTGAGAAGGTCGACTTCCTCCTTGAAGAGGAGTCGAGCATGACCAAGGAGGACGATTACGTGGATATCAACCAGATTCGAGAGCTCGTTCGCGTTGCCGAGGAAAGCGGCGTAGGCGAAATCGTTGTCGAGGAAGAGGGCGCACGAATCTCCGTCCGCATGCCCGGTGCTGTTGCAGCTGCACCTGCTGCTCCCGCTGCTGCGGCTGCCCCTGTTGCTGCCGCTGCTCCGGCACCTGCTGCAGCCGTACCTGCTGCCGATGCATCCACCCGTCCTGCCAGCTGGCACTGCGTCACCTCGCCCATGGTCGGCACCTTCTATGCCGCTCCTGCACCCGGCGAGCCTGCTTTCGTTGAGGTTGGAGACGAGGTTGCCGCGAACCAGACGCTCTGCATCGTTGAGGCCATGAAGCTCATGAACGAGATCGGTGCCGAGGAGATGGGCACGGTCCGCGAGGTATGCGTCGAGGACGCAACGCCCGTAGAGTTCGGCACCCCCTTGTTCTACATCGAGCCCCACACCACCCATGACGCCATCGGCCCGGAGAATGCCTAAATGTTCGATAAAGTACTCATAGCGAACCGCGGCGAGGTTGCCCTGCGCATCATGCGCGCCTGCAAGGAGCTGGGCATCAAAACCGTTGCGGTTTACTCAACCGAAGATGCGGATACCTATCCTGTTCGGTATGCCGACGAAAAGGTCTGCATCGGTCCTGCTCAGGCCAATAAGAGCTATCTCGTTATGTCGTCCATCATCGCCGCTGCGGTGAACACCGGCTGCCAGGCCATCCACCCCGGCTACGGCTTCTTGGCCGAGAACTCCGATTTCGCCCGCGCCTGCGCCGACAACGACCTGGTGTTCATCGGCCCTTCGCCCGACTGCATCGATGCCATGGGCAACAAGGCTGCTGCCCGTGAAACCATGAAATCGTGCGGCGTGCCCACGGTTCCCGGCTCTGACGGCGTTATCGAAACGGTAGAAGAGGCCCGCCAGTTCGCCGAGAAGGTGGGCTACCCGGTTCTCGTGAAGGCATCTGCCGGCGGCGGCGGCAAGGGCATGCGCGAGGTCCACGACCCTGCCGACCTTGAAGGCCAGTTCATGGCCGCCAAGAACGAGGCGCTTGCCGCGTTCGGCAACGGCGATGTCTATCTGGAGAAGCTGGTTCTGCGCCCCCGTCATGTGGAAGTGCAGATTCTGGCCGACCAGCACGGCAATCGCATTTCCCTCTGCGAGCGCGACTGCTCCTTGCAGCGCCGTCACCAGAAGCTGTTGGAGGAAGCCCCCTCTCCGGCCCTTACCGACGAGATCCGCCGCGCCATGGGCGTTGCTGCTGTCAAGGCGGTTCGTGCCACGGACTACGAGAATGCCGGCACCATCGAGTTCCTGCTCGACCATGACGGCAAGTTCTACTTCATGGAGATGAACACCCGTGTTCAGGTCGAGCATCCGGTTTCCGAGCTCATCACCGGCACCGATATCATCAAGGAGCAGCTGCGCATCGCCTCCGGCGAGCCTATGAGCTGTGCGGAGCGCGCACCGTTTGCGCCCTTCGGCCATGCGATGGAGTTCCGCATCAACGCCGAAGACCCGGAACACGATTTCCGCCCCTGCCCGGGCACCATCACGCGCTTCGAGGTTCCCGGCGGCCCTGGCGTCCGCGTGGAGACCTACATCAAGCAGGGCGACCGCATTTCGCCTTATTACGATTCCATGGTTGCGAAGCTCATCGTGTGGGGCATCGACCGTGAAGAATGCATGGCCCGTGGCAAGCGTGCGCTCAACGAGTTCGTCATCGAGGGCATCAAGACCACCATTCCCTTCCATTTGGAGGTTCTGGAAAAGGATGCCTTCAAAGAGGGCAGGGTTTACACCGACTTCATCGAAACCGAAATGGGGGACGAGTAACATGTCCGATATCAACACTGAAACGATGGCGATTGCGCCTGGCGTCGTTGAAACCATCATCACGCTTGCGGTCCGCGATGTAGATGGCGTTGCCAGCGTCGGCGCCGCTCCTTCGGGCATCCGCTCGCTGCTCTCTTTCAAGCAGTCTGCCGAAGGGGTGCAGGTAAACGTTCTGGAAGACAACTCGGTTGAGGTTGCCGTGTCCCTGCGTGTCCTTTCTGGCCGTTCTCTGAATGAAATCGCCAAGGACGTTCGTAGCGCCGTCTCGAACGCAGTGCTTTCCCAGGTTGGTCTTTCCGTCAAGCGCGTGGATATTCGCGTAGACGGCATCGTGTTCCAGGATTAGGAGGCTTGTGTGTCTAAGGCACCTCGTCATGAAGAGCGCATGCTTGCGCGCAAGCATGCGCTGCAATTGATGTACCAAGGCGAGATCATGGGCAAAACCCCCCGTGAGCTTCTTGATGATGGCAGCTTGGTTCCCGAGACCCAAGGCCTAGACGAGTACGCAGTATCGCTTCTCGATGGCTCCCGCGAACAGCTCGAGGCTATCGACGCCCTCATCTCATCGGCCAGCGAGAACTGGTCGCTCGACCGCATGCCCGTCGTGGACCGATCGCTTCTTCGTCTGGCCACCTATGAGATGCGTTTCGTCGATGAGGTTCCGGTTTCCGTTTCCATCAACGAGGCTGTGAATCTTGCCAAGGAATTCGGTGGAGACGATTCGCCTCGCTTCATCAACGGCATCCTTGGCCGAATCGCCACTCAGCTGGAAAGCGAGAATGCATAATGGGGGAGCAGGATCCTCAATCATTCGAGGACATGAAGCTGCGTCTTGATCAGATCGTAGCCGCTGTCAGCGACGAGGACCTTCCCTTAGAAGACGCCCTGAGCCTTTACGAAGAGGCTGTGGGCATAGGACTTGCCGCCTCTCGTATCATGGAAGAGGGGATTGCTGCCCAAGACGATGCCGCGCAAGCGTCTTCGAGCGATGGCGGCGATGTTGAAACTGCTGGATAGAAAGGGGAGCGCAATGGCTCGAATCCTCGACTCGATCGATTCCCCTGACAAGCTCAAGCTCCTCACCGATGAGGAGCTTTCCATATTGGCTTCGGAGGTTCGCCAGGAAATCATCGAAGTTACCTCCAAAACAGGCGGCCATGTTGCCTCCAGCCTTGGTGCGGTAGAGATCATCTTGGCCGTGCATTCCCTTATCGATTCTCCGCACGACAGGTTCCTGTTCGATGTTGGGCATCAGTCGTATGCCCATATGCTGGTAACCGGCAGGTTGGCTCAGTTCCCGACCCTTCGCCAATACAAGGGGCTTTCGGGCTTCCCTAAGCCCCATAGCAATCCGCACGACGTTCATCCTTCCGGCCATGCGTCCGATTCGCTTTCCGTTGCCTGCGGCTTGGCCCGGGCGCGCGATATGCGCGGTGACTCGCAGAACATCGTGGCGCTTATCGGGGACGCATCTCTTGCCGGCGGAATGGCGTTCGAGGCGCTCAACGACATCGGCCAGGCCCAGACGCCGCTCGTCATCATCCTGAACGACAACGAGATGAGCATCTCCCGCAACGTCGGGGCCATGGCTATGCATCTGGGCGCCTTGCGCGTAACCAGCAACTACCGCAAAAGCCGCGATTCCATGCAGGACTTCATGGAGAATTCCATGGGCATCGCCGGTAAAGCGATGGTCAAGCTGGGCAAAACCGCCAAGGAATCGTTGAAGCAGTTCGTCATGCCCGATTCGATGCTGTTCGAGCAGTTGGGCATCGTGTGCACCCCGCCGGTCGACGGACATGATATTCCAGCGCTGAAGCGCACCATTGGCCATGCGCTCGAAAGCGATGTGCCGGTTCTTGTGCATGTTGTTACCAAGAAGGGCGCTGGCTATCCGCCGGCCGAAGCAGAGCCTTCCCGCTTCCATGGGGTAGGGCCCTACGATGTGGCTACCGGTGCATCGCTCAAGCCCAAGCCCAAGGCCCTTACCTATACGCAGGCGTTTGCGCAGACCTTCGCCAAGGAGGCTCAACTCGACGAGCGCATCTGCGCCGTTTCGGCTGCAATGGTCGATGGCACGGGTCTGCGCGAGTTCGCAACCGCGCATCCCGAGCGCTGCTTCGACGTCGGCATCGCCGAAGGGCATGCGGTCGGCATGGCAAGCGGGCTTGCCCTTGGCGGCCAGAAACCGGTGGTTGCGCTCTACTCCACCTTCTTCCAGCGAGCGGTCGATCAGGCCATAATCAACGTTTCCTTGGAAAACCTCGACGTGGTGTTCGCCATAGACCGGGCCGGCTTGGTGGGCGACGACGGTCCTACCCATCACGGCATGTTCGATATGGCGCTGCTTCGCATGGTGCCGAACATGAAGGTGCTTGCTCCCTCCAACGAGGCGGAGCTTGCCCATGCGTTGCATACCGCCCTTCGGCTGGAGGGGCCTGTTGCCCTGCGCTACCCACGAGGGGAAGCGCTCGGTGTCGCGATGCCAGACGATGCTCTGTTCATGCAGCCCGGCAAGGCGCGCGTTGTGCGAGAGGGAACGGATGCCGCCATCTTGGCTTTCGGACGCATGGTGCGCTACGCCTGCGATGCGGCTGAATCCCTTGCCGCCGAAGGGCATTCGGTGCGCGTGGTGGATATGCGTTGGGTGAAGCCCCTTGATGAAGAAGCTGTTCGCAAGGCTGCAAGCACGGGAGTCGTGGTAACTGTCGAAGACGGCGTATGCACTGGCGGCGCCGGCGAAGGTGTTGCCGAGCTTATCTCGCTTGGCAGCCAAAACCCCCGCTTGGCGGTTCTTGGCTTGCCAGATCGCTTTATTGCCCAGGGCAAGGTCGATCAGCTTTTCGCTGATTGCGGAATAGATGCCGAAGGCATCAAGAAAACGGTTCTGAGCCTGTTGGAGGGCTAGCTGCGATTCAGCTGTAGGTCGCTCAATGTCTCGGAGCTAACACCGCATTCTGCTCAATGAAGTCCCGCTTTTCCTTTGGGAAGGGCGGGGCTTTTTGCTTCCCATTGGTGCCTGCAATGGGTCGGAATGCGCCTTGATAGGTGGCATTTCAACGGGTTCAAGACGCTTGTGTTTCTAGTTTGTTACCCGCTTTGGTCAGAGATGTTACGAGGTTTTTCCGCGCTCGTTAACAAACGCTCCCCACCGATTCTGAACGTGTTACGCGTGCAAAGATCGTGGTGTCGAAAATGTGCTCGAACGAATATTTAGGAGGTATGCACAATGCTTGACACAGGAGCGACCGCATTCATGCTCGTAAGCGCGATGCTGGTCTTTCTCATGACTCCGGGTGTTGCATTTTTTTACGGCGGACTTGCGCGTCGTAAAAATGTGGTCAACACGATGTTCATGTCTTTCGTGATCATCGGAGTAGTTGCTATCGTTTGGATCCTCGCAGGTTGGTCTCTCGCTTATGGCGGCGACGGCTCGAACCCCTTCTTCGGTGGTTTCGATCAGCTCGGTTGCCTGAGCGCGGTATCCGATATGCTCGCCGAGGTTGACAATCCTGGCGACGCAACCTATCCCGCCATCATCGACATTGCCTTCCAGGCGGCATTCGCCACCATCACTGCGGCAATCGTCGGCGGCTCCCTTGCCGGCCGTATGAAGTTCGGCGCTTTCCTGACCTTCATCACCATCTGGATCGTGCTGATCTACGCACCCTTGGCCCACATGGTATGGGGCGGCGACGGCAGCTTCATCGGCGACCAGATCGGCGCTCTCGACTTCGCCGGCGGCGACGTAGTGCATATCAGCTCTGGTTTGACCGGCCTGGTTCTCTGCCTTCTTCTTGGCAAGCGCCGCATCTTCGGCGCAGTCAACCATCGCCCCCACAACGTTCCCTTCGTTGTTCTTGGTGCAACCCTTCTGTGGTTCGGTTGGTTCGGCTTCAACGGCGGCTCTGCATTCGCAGCTGACGGCGTTGCTGCCCTGGCCCTGCTCAACACCTTCATCGCCTCTGGCGCTGCAATGATCTCCTGGATGATCGTCGAGTCCGCCAAGACCGGCAAGCCCACCCTCGTTGGCGCTGCTACCGGCCTGGTCGCTGGCCTGGTTGTCATCACCCCCGCAGCTGGCTTCGTTGATCCTTGGGCCGCAATCGTCATGGGCCTCATCGTTTCCCCCATCTGCTACTTCGCGATTTCCTTCTGCAAGTCCAAGATCGGTTACGACGACGCACTCGACGCCTTCGGTTGCCACTGCGTCGGCGGTATCGTTGGCGGCATCCTCACCGGCATCTTCTGCGTGCCCGAGCTGTCCTGGACCGACTTCGGCGGCCTGATCTACACCGGCGACCCCACGCTCCTCGGCGCTCAGTGCCTGGGCATCCTGGTCACCATCGTCTTCGTTGCCGTTGGCTCCCTCATCATCGGCCTCATCGTGAAGGCTATCTTCGGTGGCCTGCGCGTAAGCAAGGAAGAGGAAGCAGCTGGCATGGACATGACTGCCCACAGCGAATCCGCTTACCCCGCATTCATCGGCTTGGACTAACGGAAGGGAGTGAATGATCGATGAAACGTATTGCAGCAGTAGTTCGTCCTGAAAAGCTCGAACCCCTGAAAGAGGCTCTCTTCGAGGCCAAGATCTCCGGCATGACCATCTACCAGGTACATGGTTGCGGCAACCAGCACGGTTGGAAGGAGTACTTCCGCGGCAGCGAGGTGTTCCTGAACATGATCCCCAAGGTCAAGTTCGAGATCATCGTCGACGACGACCGTGTTGATGAGATCGTGGACCTTATCGTTAGCGTCGCCCGCACCGGCGAAGTTGGAGACGGCAAGATCTTCATCTCTGCCATCGAAAGCGTTGTGCGTGTTCGCACCGGCGAAAAGGACGAAGCAGCGGTCTAACCCCTCCCTTTGTGGAACTCAACAACCTCTTAGACGCTGTTAAGTCATAGAAAAGGAAGCCCTGGCCATCGCGGCTGGGGCTTTCTTGCGTTCGGGCGCTCCATTAGGGACAGTCCCTCTTTAGCACGCTAAAGCAGATAGCCAGGTAGAGTGCCTTGCCATTAGCCAGGGCTCCCTTTGCGTTCGGGCGCACATGGGCGCAATGCTTTCGCCAAGCAGCGCTGGTATCTGAATTGATGTGATAAATGACCGCTGCATGGTGCCGTTCACCGAAAATGCGATATAGTGCAATGGATACAAAGACCGATACCAGAAAGGATCGCAAGATGACTCGTAAGATCGCTATCTTCGATACTACCTTGCGCGACGGCGAGCAGTCGCCAGGCGCTTCCATGAACTCCGAGGAGAAGCTGGTTATCACGCGTCAGCTACTGCGTTTGAACGTCGATGTCATCGAGGCGGGCTTCCCGGTATCTTCCCCTGGCGATTTCAAGTCGGTTCAGCAGATCGCTGCCGAGGTTGGCGACAGGGCCGTTGTCTGCGCCCTTACCCGCGCGGTCGAAAAGGACATCGACTCCGCGGCTCGCGCCCTGGCCGAGTGCAAGCGCCCGCGTATCCACACCGGCATCGGCGTTTCCCATAGCCATATCTACGACAAGCTCCGCACCACGCCCGAAAAGATCATCGAGCGCGCCATCGCTGCCACCAAGTACGCCAAGAAGTACGTCAACGACGTCGAGTTCTACTGCGAAGACGCCGGCCGTTCCGATTACGAGTTCCTGGCAAAGGTCGTAGAGGCGGTTATCGAGGCTGGCGCTACCGTCGTCAACATCCCCGACACCACCGGCTACTCCCTGCCCGACGAGTTCGGCCGTCGTATCAAGTTCCTGATGGACAACGTCAAGAACGTCGACAAGGCCACCATCTCCGTGCATTGCCATAACGACCTTGGCATGGCCACCGCGCTTTCCCTGGCAGGCGTTGCGAACGGCGCCGGTCAGATCGAGTGCACCATCAACGGCCTGGGCGAGCGCGCCGGCAACACCGCCATGGAAGAAGTAGTAATGGGCATGAAGATGCACGGTAAGGAGCTCAACGCCCATACCGACATCAACACGCGCGAGTTCGTACGTGCTTCCCGCCTGGTTTCCTCCATCACCGGCTTCGTTGTGCAGCCCAACAAGTCCATCGTCGGCGCCAACGCCTTCGCCCATTCCTCCGGCATCCATCAGGACGGCGTCATCAAGTCGCGCGAAACCTACGAGATCATCGATCCGCGCGAAGTCGGCGCTGGTCAGAGCTCTATCATCCTTTCTGCACGTTCCGGCCGCGCCGCCCTTCGCCATCGCGTGGAGGCTCTGGGATACCATCCCGAGGGTCAGGCGTTCGAGGACCTGTACAACGCCTTCCTCGACTTGGCCGACAAGAAGAAGGAAGTCTACGACGAGGACCTGGAATCCCTCCTTGGCGAGCAGGGCCGCAACCAGACCGCCCATTACACGCTCGATTCCGTGCAGATCTCCTGCGGCAAGCCGCTTACGCCTACCGCTACCGTTATCCTGCGTGATTCCGAGGATCGTGACTTCGTTTCCTGCGCTACGGGCACCGGCCCGGTCGACGCCCTGGTGAAGGCCATCAACGAGATCATCGACATCGAGAACGACCTCACCGAGTTCTCTGTACAGAGCGTTACGCGCGGTATCGACGCCTTGGGCGAGGTAACCATGCGCGTTGCCTCTTCGGAAGGCGAGGTATTCACCGGCCGTGGCGCCGATGGCGACATCGTTGTGTCTTCTGCAAAGGCCTATCTGAACGCGCTTAACCGCCTTATCTCCCACAACCAGGAAAAGGCTAAGTAACTTGTACTGTCTCGAGTGTGGGACAAAGATCAACGACGACGAGCTGCAGTGTCCGCGCTGCGGCTCGTCTGTCGTTGACATGAAGGCCCGTATTGCGGCTGCTGAAGAGCAGATCGTCTATACCGATGCCGTCTCGCCTTCGAGCACCTCGAAGCTCCCTTTGGTCAAGGACCGCTCCTATCAGGATCGCGACGGCAAGCCCCTCGACCTTTCCCAAAAGGTCGATGTCTCGTCGCTGCATAAAGACGAGAATGATCTTACGGCGATCCCCGAGCTGGGCGCGAAGGATCCGTTCATCACGATGCCCATGCAGCGCATCGTCGCTGACAGCGGCAGGGTAGTGGCTGATGTGGATAGGGAAGCCAAGGTCTATCGGCAGGGTACCCGTCGCACGCCGTTTCCCATGAAGCCGTTTTTGGGCGGCGTCGTCATCGTTTTGGTGATCCTTGCCGCATGGAGCTTTGCTCCGCAGATCCAAGATGCCCTCCAGCAGGTTCTGCGCAGCGATTCGCAGCAGACCGCTGCCTCGGTCCCCACTGCAACCCAGCAGTCCTCATCGACCCAGGCCGCTTCAACGGCAAAGGCCTATACGGAAGACGACTTCAAGCTCGATCTTTCCCAGGCCTACCAGGACCTTGCCTCTTGGAGGACCGATGTTGACAAAAGGGTGGAAGACCTTGAGGGCTATTTCCTGGTAACGAACAAGAGCACGCGCCAAGGCTATGCGGACACTTGCAACGCCACGATAGAGGACATAACCAGCTCCCGCAGCTCGCTCGCGCAACTCTGCCAACAGGCCGGAGTCTCGCAGGGAAGCGAAACGTATAGCAAGTACCAGAAGATCGATGAGCTGTACGGCTACTTGCTGGATAGGCTGAACGTGGTTTCCCAATGCTGGGAGAAGTCGCTTAGCTACGACAATCCCAAAAGCTACAGCTCGCAGATCCTCTCGCCATTGACGAGCGACTTGAGCAACGGCAACTCTATTTCCGAAACCGCATTCGATAAGCTGTATCCCAATGCGAACCCCGATGCCTAGCTGGGTTTGGCTTGTTCCGCGATGGGGCTCATGTGCTTAAGAAATGGGTATGGTGCAAACCACTAAGCTGTGTTATAAACATATGGCGTATGAAAATGCGATTAGCTTTCGATGTTTGGAGGAAGTGGGCCTTGTACCCGCTTCTTTTGTTTGTTCGGGGTTTTGAAGGAGGGAATAGGATTGCTCAACGCCAAGGAACGCAAGCTGCTTGAGGCGCTGGAGCCCCAGGCCAACGCCCATGGTTTGGAGGTCGTCACGGTAGAGCTCATAGGCTCACGCAAGGCACCTACCATCCGCGTGTACCTGGATTGCGAAGGCGGCATCGGCTTCGATGAGCTTGCTGCCTCGCAGAAATGGGTGGGCGAGCTTATGGACGAGCTCGATCCGTTCCCCGGCGCCTATACCTTGGAGGTTTCCTCTCCCGGTATCGACCGTCCTCTGCGAACCCCCCAGCATTTCGAGCGGTTCGCCGGTGAAAAGGTCCAAGTCACCTTAACCCAGCCCTTCGAGGGGCGAAGCAAATGGACCGGCATCCTGAAAGGGATGGGCGAAGATGCGGTTCTGGTTGAGGTGGACGGTGAGCAATACCCTCTTCCCTTTGATCGCATCAAGAAAGCTCACGTTATCGGCACTATAGATTTCAGCGGGTAGAAAGGACCCTTTACCATGGCAACATCTGAATTGATCGAAGCTCTGCAGGCGCTGGCCCACGAGCGCAAGATCGACGAGTTCTACCTTATCGAGCGCCTTGAAGCGTCCTTGGCCAAAAGCTATCAGAATATCCTCGATCTTGAGTACGATGCGCGTGTCACCATCGACCGCAACAGCGGCAAGATCTACGTATACGAGCTGGTTCCGGTGGGCGAGCCCGACGAGGAAACCGGCGAGTACACCAAGTTCGAGGAGCGCGACGTCACTCCCGACGACGTCAGCCGTATCGCGGCGTTGAACGCCAAGAACGTCATCGGCTCCATCGTCCGCGACGCCGGCCGTCAGTCCATCTACGAGGAGTTCTCTTCCCGTGTGGGCGATCTGGTTACGGGCACCGTTCTGCAGGGCACTCCCGACTTCACCATCATCAAGATCCGCGATGGCGTAGAGGCGGAATTGCCGCACTACGACCTGAAGCGCAACCCTGGCGAGCGCAATGAGCGTCCCCGCAACGAGCACTACCGTCACAACCAGCGCCTTAAGACGCTGATCGTCGAGGTTCGCGATCCTAGCGCCGACGAGCCCCGCGGTCGCGGCGAGCACACGCGTCCTTCCATCGTGGTGTCGCGCACCCATCCCGACCTGATCCGCCGCCTGTTCGAGATCGAGGTTCCCGAGATCTACGACGGCCTGGTGGAAATCAAGTCCATTGCCCGCGAGCCTGGCGAGCGTTCCAAGGTTGCCGTTTCCTCCCGCGAGTCGAACCTCGACCCGGTAGGGGCCTGCGTTGGCCCGAAGGGCTCTCGCGTGCGCATGGTGGTAGAAGGCCTGCGCAACGAGCGCGTCGACGTTATCCAGTGGAACGAAGACCCCAGCATCTACGTTGCCAATGCCTTGTCGCCCGCTCGCGTTACCCGCGTGGACATCGACGAGGAAAACAACTACGCAACGGTGATCGTCCCCGACGATCAGCTTTCGCTGGCCATCGGCAAGGAAGGCCAGAACGCGCGTCTGGCTGCCCGTCTTACCGGTTGGCACATCGACATCAAGTCGGCTTCGTTTGCCGGCGAGCCCCTGGTTGCCGACAGCTCTTTGATCGATGAAGAGCCCGAAGGCGAACTCGAGGACGGTTTGTGCGCCTACACCAACGAAGACGGCTTCCGCTGCCGCAACCATGCGCGCCCTGGTTACCGTTACTGCGGTATCCACGCTGCATTGGAGGAAGGGGAGTAGGCTTGGCGAACGTGGCCGGAAAAACACGTCAGCGTACCTGCGTGGTATGCAGGGGCGTGAACGCGAAGAACTCGCTTCTCCGCGTGGTTCGCACGCCTCAGGGCGAAGTTGCCTACGACCCGACCGGCCGCATGAACGGCCGTGGAGCCTACCTGTGCAGCGTAGCCTGTCTTGAGAAGGCCATTAAAACCAAGCGCCTCGATTCGGCGCTCAGAACGAAGTTGACAGAAGATGATTGCGAGCGCATCGCCCAGCAGCTGCGCTCTGCGCTCTCGAACGAGGATAAGTAGACGGGAGACCCATATGCCTGGCATGCGAGTACATGAATTGGCAAAAGAATTTGATATGACCAGCAAGGAGCTGCTCGATCGGTTGGCAGAGATGAAGATCCCTGCCAAGAGCCATGCCAGCATTCTCCAAGACGCCTATGTGCAGAAGGTTCGCAAGAGCATAGAGCCCGAGATCAAGCAGCGCGCCGGCCAGCTCGAGGACGAGGAAGCCAAGAAGCTTGCCGAGACCAAGGCGAAGGAAGAAGAGCGCAAGGCCGAGGAAAAGGCCGAGCGCCGTGCCGCCATGGAAAAGGAGCGCGAGGCCCGCGAGGCCGAACGTGCCCGCCGTGAAGAGGCCAAGTCCAAGGAAGATGCCGAAAAGCCCAAGCGCAAGATCTCTTCCTCTCCGTTCGAGAGCCTGGCTTCCCAGATCGAACGTGAGCGCGAGCGCGTAGAGCGCGAGAAGGCAGAAGCTCGCGAGCGTGCCCTTGCTGCCGCCCGTGCTGCAGAGGTTGCCAAGAAGCAGGCTGTAGAGCAGGCTCTCCACAACCGTGGACGCAAGCCCGCCAAGGCCGCCGAAGCACCCGTGAAGAAGCAGCACAAGGCCGCCCCCGCCTCTACTTCCAGCTTCTCTTCCTTGCTCGACCAGATCAACGCCGAGCAGCAGCGTCTGCAAACCCAGAAGCAGGAAGCGGCTGCTGCAAAGAAGAACGGCCGTGGCGGCAAGGGCAAGAAGGGCCAGCGCAAGGGCTTCGAGCCTTCCGTTCCCGAGCTCGAGCTTGGCGCTGCCGCCCAGCCCGAAGACCGCTATGCCCAGATGGCCGTTCAGGCCGAGAAGCTCCAGCGCGACAAGGTTCTCGCCGAGGCGCGCGCTGCGGTAGAGGCCGCTTCCCACGACGGTCAGGGCCGCCGCAAGAAGCGCAAGGAAAAGCGCGAGGCCGAGGCCCGCGAGCGCGCCGAGCAGGAAGCGTTGCAGAAGGGCCTCGATCCCACGCTCGTTCTGGACGATTCCGTGGTGGAGATCCCTCAGGGCGCTACGGTGGCCCAGTTCGCCGAGCTGGTGGATGTTTCCCCCAACGACGTTATCAAGCGCCTGTTCCTTCTGGGCAGCCCGCTTACCCTTACCCAGACCATGGGCGACGATCTGGTAGAGCTTATCGCCGACGACTTGAACCGCAAGGTTCGTGTTGTGTCCCCCGAGGAAGAGTTCGCGGTTGTGTACCACGATTCCGAGGAAGACCTGAAGCCGCGCCCGCCCGTGGTTACCGTCATGGGCCATGTAGACCACGGCAAGACCTCGCTGCTTGACGCCATCCGCGACACCGGCGTTGCCGAAGGCGAGGCCGGCGGCATCACCCAGCACATCGGTGCTTCCGTGGTAAACATCAACGACCGTCAGATCACCTTCATCGACACCCCGGGCCACGAGGCATTTACCGCAATGCGTGCCCGTGGTGCCCAGGTGACCGACGTAATCGTGCTCGTGGTTGCCGCCGACGACGGCGTTATGCCCCAGACCGTAGAGGCAATCAACCACGCGAAGGCCGCCGAGGTCCCCATCGTGGTTGCCGTGAACAAGATCGACAAGCCCGGCGCCACGCCCGACCGTGTTCGCCAGGAGCTTACCGAGTACGGCATCATCCCCGAAGAGTGGGGTGGCCAGAACATGTTCGTGGATGTTTCCGCAAAGAAGCGCCTTCACATCGACGACCTGCTGGAGACCATCTTGCTTCAGGCCGATGTCCTTGAGCTCAAGGCCAACCCCGACGCACTGGCTTCCGGCTTCGTCATCGAAGCCAACCTGGACAAGGGTCGCGGCCCTGTTGCCACGATGCTCATCAACCGCGGTACGCTCCATCCTGGCGATGTGGTGGTTGCGGGCACTTCCTACGGCAAGGTCCGTGCGCTTATCGCGCCTCGCGGCAACCATGTGGATGCTGCAATGCCTGCCGACCCGGTAGAGATCCTGGGCCTGAACTCCGTTCCCACCGCAGGTGACGAGTTCCGTGTGTTCGAGGACGAGCGCGATGCTCGCCGCCTGGCTGAAGAGCGTGCCCTTCGCGCCCGCCTGGCCAAGCAGGAGGATCGTTCGCACATGAACCTGGACGACCTGTTCAACCGCATCGAAGAGGGCAAGACCACCGACCTGAACCTTGTTGTGAAGGCCGACGTTCAGGGCTCCATCGAGGCGCTGCGCGATGCGTTCTCGAAGATGGACCAGTCCGAGGTCAAGATCAACATCATCCATGCTGCGGTAGGCGGCATTACCGAGACCGACGTCACCTTGGCTGCAGCCTCCGACGCCATCATCATCGGCTTCAATGTACGTCCTACCGGCAAGACCCGCGACGTTGCCGAGCGCGAGAAGGTGGATATCCGCCTGTACCGTGTTATCTACCAGGCTATCGAGGATATCAACGCGGCACGCGTCGGCCTGCTTTCGCCCGATATCGTTGAGCAGGATACCGGCATCGCCGAGGTTCGCGATACGTTCAAGGTGCCCAAGGCCGGTACCGTTGCCGGTTGCTACATCGTTGAAGGCGAGCTTTCCCGCGACGACAAGGTCCGCATCGTGCGCGATGGCACGGTTATCTACGAAGGCAACATCGCATCCCTTCGTCGCTTCAAGGACGACGTCAAGACGGTTGCCCGCGGCTACGAGTGCGGCATCGGCATCGAGGGTTACCAGGACATCAAGGTCGGCGACACCATCGAGGGCTACAAGGTCGTGGAGATCGAGAGGACCGAGTAATGAAGCAGGGTTCTTCCAGCCGAAAGGTAAACGAGCAGGCGCGCGAGGTTATTGCCAGCATCCTTCTGTTCGAGATCAGCGACCCTCGCTTGAACATGGTTACGATCACTGCCTGCGAGGTGAGCTTCGACAGGTCGGTGGCTAACGTCTACTACACCACCGAGCCCACCCGTTATGTGGATGCGGCCGCGGCATTCCAGGCCGCGGCGGGTCGCATCCGCACCCTGATGGCCAAGAAGCTTTCATGGCGCGTTGCCCCCGAGCTCAGGTTCATGCTGGATTCCAGTGTCGATGAGGCTGAGCGCATCGCCAACGCCCTTGCGCGAGATGCTGCTAGGAACCGTTCTACCGAAGAGGATTAATGCCTACCCCTCAAACCAATACCACGCTTTCAGAAATCGCCGAGCGCCTTTCAGCGCTCGACGATTTCGTCATCTGCGGTCATGTGAACCCCGATGGGGACTGCCTTGGCTCCCAGCTTGCGCTTGCCCATTCTTTGC
>CAVDWN010000004.1:0-23568 GCA_963612535.1 Sphaerochaetaceae bacterium | reverse complement strand
TCAGCCAAAATCGAATTTAACTAGTAGGTTTACATAAGATATATTATCACCGATTTGTAGAAGAAAGACCGCTTGAGCCGAAGCCGCCCTCACCTCGGCTAGAAGAGTTGAGTTCGTCTACAACTTCGAAGTGAACGTTTTCGACCTTCATGATAACTAGCTGGGCAATTCGATCACCAACGTGGATTTCAATAGGATTCTTCGGATCAAGATTTATCGCAATTGCCTGAATCTCACCGCGGTAGTTGCTGTCTATCAACCCAGGAGCGTTTACCAGCGATAAGCCCGTTTTGATAGCCATGCCGCTCCTTGGCAGAACAAAGCCTGCATAACCATCGGGAATCTGGAGCGCCAGGCCCGTTGGGATCAACGTTCTTTCAAACGGCTCTAAAACCAAATCGACAGTTGAGCAAAGATCGTAGCCTGCATCACCCTTATAGGCATTACCAGGAACATGGGCAATGCCAGATAGCGGCTTAATCGGAAGATTGAGTTCAGTCATATTAAAGCCCTTTCAATGCATCGCGGAATTCGTCGATGTTCTTGAAATCCTTATACACGCTGGCAAAACGTATGTAAGCAACCTCATCGATATCGGCAAGCCGTCTAAGAGCCATGTCTCCAAGCTCTTTAGAAGAGGTTTCTTTCTGAGGTGAATTCCTTAGCTCAAATTCGATGCTGTCTATGATTTGCGAAAGCTTTTCGGACGAAACAGGCCTCTTGGCGCATGCAATCAAAAGGCCGCGGAATAGCTTGTCGCGATTGTATGCCTCGGATGAGCCGTCCGACTTAGTGATGATAATGGGATTTTCGCTGGAGCGTTCGTAGGTAGTGAACCTTGCGCCGCAGCTTAGGCACTCTCTTCTTCTACGGATTGAGGCCCCCTCGTCCGCTGGACGCGAATCGACAACTTTTGATTCCATATATCCACATGAAGGACAACGCATAACATCTCCTTTACTGATTAAGCGAAATTAGTATACAAGATGTTGTGCTGGTTTAGCAGAATAATGGAAACAACCCTATCTTTAGTGGTTTAACGCAGGGACGATGCCTTATGCACTGATAAGAATAACAAGCAGGGCTAGCACCGTGATGGCGCCGATAGCAATTGCAACTTCTGCGGGATTTGCCGACGAGGCCCTTCCGGGACGCACGAATGCGGACTTCAAAGAATCGAGGAAGCTTTCTTCGGCCGCAAAACCAGAAGACCAGTATTGATTCCGGGGCTCGCTTTGCGTTGAAGGCCAATCTGTTGCTGCCTGAGAGCGAACAGAGTCGAAGTCGATAATAGAGGCAGAGGCATTCTTCTCTTCAATGTACTCCGGCTTAAGAGCCGCTGAACCCGAAACCCGATATGCGATATTGCCGTTGCTCATGTAAGACCTCCTTGCATAGAACCTTTGTTCGTGTATACTGTAAATCGAACATACGTTCCTGTCAACAGAAATACAAACATCTGTTCGCATTAATTAAAAGGTGGTCGCAATGTCCAAGCCCCTGACAGCCCGACAGCAAAGCGTTTACGATTTCATCGAGTCATACATCGATCAAAAAGGCTTTGGCCCAACCGTGCGCGAAATCGCTGAAGCCGTCCAGCTTTCTTCGCCATCTACCGTGCACGTGCACTTGAAAACCCTCGAAGAAAAGGGCTACATCGAACGCGATCAGAGAAAATCCCGTTCGATCTCCTTGGCCTCTAAAAAGCAACACCTTGAAACGTTTGGCTCTCAGGGGTCTGCTAGTAATCTCGAGCTGCCCCTTGTCGGCAATGTTGCCGCCGGTGAGCCGATTCTTGCGGAGCAGAACATAGAATCGTCCATGTCTCTGCCCACGGAATTAGTAGGAGATTCAGCATCGTTCATACTGTCGGTGCATGGCGACTCCATGATAGAGGCCGGCATCAACGACGGCGATTACGTTGTAGTGAAGCAACAGCAAGTAGCCCGCAATGGGGAAATCGTGGTGGCTCTCGTTGAAGACGGTGCTACGGTAAAGCGCTTTTACAAAGAAAGCGATCACATTCGCCTGCAGCCAGAGAACTCGACAATGGAACCGATCATAGTCAGAGAATGCGCAATAGCAGGAAAAGTAGTAGCCGTCCTAAGAAAAGTTATTTAGAGGCAACCGAATATGGTTTGAGCAAAGCGGCAGCCTGATGGCCGGCACGGACTACAAGATGGGTCCCTGATTCGTTGTAGTCTTCGTTCAGGATAGTGCAGCGCTGATGAGCCAACGATACCAAGTCTCCCCTATTGAAAGGAATCAGCACTTCCAATAACTCATCCTGCGCGGATGCCACAACGCCAATTCTTCTAATGAGCTCTTCAAGGCCTTCTTTGTTCAGCGTAGAAGTGAATACCGCATGAGGATACCGGGTGCAAAGGGATTGAAGCTGCTCTTCGGAAAGCAGATCCTTTTTGTTGAATACCTCGATTCGCCCAATCTCCTGAGCGCCTATCTGCTCAAGCACCATATTTACGGTATCTATCTGCTTTGCGGCATTAGGGTCGGAAGAATCAACCACATGAAGAATCAAATCGGCACCGTTTATCTCATCAAGCGTAGATTTGAATGCCTCAACCAAAGTTGTGGGAAGCTTCTGGATGAAGCCGACGGTATCGGTCAGGGTCACTTCCCTGCCCTCAGGCAAAACCAGTTGGCGCGTTGTCGAGTCAAGCGTGGCGAACAACTTGTCGTAGCTTAATACTTCAGAACCGGTTATCGCGTTTAGTAGACTGGACTTTCCCGCATTGGTATAACCGGCTAGCGCCACCTTGAAAACACCGGACTCATTTCGCTGCTTGCGCTGCAAATCCCTTTTCTTTGAAAGCTGGGCAAGATCCCGGCGGATAGAAGTGATGCGGTTTCGAACGAGGCGCCTGTCTACCTCGAGCTGGCTTTCACCTTCGCCAAAACGGCTGCCTACTCCGCCGCCCATACGATTCGAAGCCAAATGAGCCCACATACCCCTGAGCCTTGGATACAGATATTGGTTCTGAGCAAGGCGGACTTGCAACCGGCCTTCCTTACTGGTTGCGTGCAGGGCAAAGATATCAAGGATCAATGCCGTGCGATCGATAACCTTTACATCCTTCCCAACGATGGATTCCAAGTTCGATTGCTGGGAAGGGGTAAGCTCGTCATCGAAGATAACAACATCGGCAGCATACGACCTGGCCAAGGAAGCAATTTCCTCGGCCTTGCCGCTGCCCACAAAAGTTCGGGGGTTGGGCGAATCAAGACGCTGGGAAGTCTTTGCAACCATATCCGCGCCAGCAGTCCAAGCCAACCTCTCAAGCTCGGCCAACGAGGAATCGAGCGTCCATTCTTGATCGGGACGCTCCACGCCAACAAGAACGGCTCGCTCACGAGGCTTCTCGATAACGGTCTTCGGGCCGTGTTGTTTTACTTCGTCGAAAACAATCATCGGGAATTTACAGCTGAACAGATCCGACAAACGACTGGGTGGCAGGGCCGGTCATCACAACGTGATTATCGTCCTTCCAAACAATATCAAGGGTGCCGCCCCTTAGGTGAACCTTGTTGGATCGACCGCTTCTTCCGGTCAGAGCCGCTGCAACCAGCGAGGCACAAGCCCCTGTGCCGCATGCCAAGGTCTCGCCGCAACCACGCTCGAAAACACGCATATGAAGGCCATCGCTTGCAGGAACGATAAACTCCACGTTGGTTTTCGCCGGGAATACCGAGGCCTTCTCGAAGAATGACCCGATGCGGTTAAGATCAAACGAATCTAAGCTTTTGCAATCCTGGAGGAACCAGTCGCAAGGCAACGAGTCGATGTCGTCAAAGAAGCAGACGGCATGAGGGTTGCCCATCGATACGCACGTAAAAGCGAATGTGCCCCAAGGAGACTCGACCTCCGCCTCTTTAACAAAGGGGATCCCCTGCTCCGATTCAGAGCTTGCCGCCAAAGTAGTAGGAACTAAGGCGGGCTCCAGGATCGGTTCGTCCATATCAACCGAAGCAACACTCATCTTCCCGTTCGCATCAAGCTCAAAGGAAATAGGAAGCGGGCCACGTTTCGTATCGGCAACATAGGAGCCGCAATTAGGGTCGACATAGCCGTTGTCCACAAGGAATTTAGTGAAACAGCGAACGCCATTGCCGCACATTTCAGCAAGCGTGCCATCGGAATTGATGTAATGCATATAAGCAGCACATTCCGGACGAGAAGAGGGTCGCACAAGCACAACACCATCCCCGCCAATGCCAAAGTGCCGGTCGCAGAGGAAAGCGACTTGCTCAGCGGTCAGGTCGATGGATTGGTCCATATCATCAATGAAGACAAAATCATTGCCCAGGCCATTGAGTTTAACGAAGTCGAGTTTCATAGAGGATCTCCTTATACGGATGCATTCGCATTTGTCATTTTACGGCAGTTCGTTGCCTATACGTTTCAACGATCGTTTTGACTAACGAGTCTTTGTCTGCCCCATCGGCATCAAGGGGTATCAAGCGGCTATCTCGGCGAAGCCAGGTTCGCTGACGCTTAGCGTAACGGCGGGTGGCAGTTTTGATGAGATCAACCGCCTCGCCCATTTCGATTTCACCATCAAGCGCAGCAACGACTTCCTTGTACCCAATCGCCTGAGGGGCCGTGAGAGCATTACGGAAACCGCCGCTTAGAAGACACTCCACCTCGGCTACCAAACCTCGTTCAAACATAAGGTCTACCCTGCGCTCGATCCGCTCTGCGAGCAGCTTCGGATCCCTAACCAATCCGAAACGGATGGAAGGGACCACTTCTGGTAGGCATTTCATGCCATCAACCTGCGAGGCGTAGGATATGCCCTGCTCATGCATCTCGAGCGCCCGTATGGTCCTACGCACATTGTTCGGGTGGATCAGCGCAGCCGATTGCGAATCAATATCATGCAATACATCCCATACGTATTGGGATCCATGTTCCTTGGCGAGCAACTCGTATTTCAAGCGAACTGGGTTCTCCGTCTGGCTGCCCTTGGGAAAGCGCATATCCTCCAATGCCGATTGAACGTAAAGGCCGGTTCCCCCGCAAAGAACAGGAACCTTGCCGCGGCTGGATATATCCTCAAAGCAAGAGCGGGACAACCGCTGGAAAAGCTGCGCAGAAAACGGCTGCCCCGGCTCCAAGATATCGATAAGGTGATGAGGAACGAGCAGCTCATCGGGCCGAATCTTGGCAGTGCCGATATCCATCCCTTTGTAAACCTGCATGGAGTCGGCGGATACCACTTCCCCACCAAGCTCCATGGCAACAAGCTGAGCCAGATCCGACTTCCCTGATGCGGTCGGACCCAAAATTGCGACGACGCATTGCGTCACGAGAGCACATCGCCTTTCAAGTACCAGGCACGCGCCTGCGTGATGTGGACATCAACGATGGAGCCCTCTAGATCCTCGATACGCGCCCCCTGCGGAATAGGGGCATGAACGGTTTGATTCTTGGGGCTGCGACCGGCAAGAACGTTCGGATCACGTTTGGAAACGCCCTCGACCAGCACCTTGACGGTTGTGTCCAGTTCAGGCTGATTCACCGCAAGCGCGTTTTCCTGGACAAGATCAACCAAGCGCTCAAAACGTTCCTGTATAACCTCGCGCGGGGTGTCATCAACCATGCGCGCAGCGGGCGTTCCCTCGCGCTTGGAGTAAATGAACGTGAAAACCTGGTGATATCCCACTTCTTTGATAAGGTCGTACGTCTGCTGGAAATCTTCTTCGGTTTCACCCGGGAAGCCCACGATGATGTCGGTAGAAAGGGCGATATCGGGGCGAACGGCACGAAGCTTCTGGATGGTTTCCAAGTAGTGCTCGCGGGTGTAGCGGCGGTTCATTGCCTTCAAAATAGCATTCGACCCAGACTGAACCGGGAGATGCAAAGCAGGCATCAGGTTGTCCAACTCGCCGAAAGCCTTGATAACGTCATCGTTGAGGTCTTTCGGATGCGAGGTAGCGAACCTGATTCGCTCGATGCCGGTAGCCGACACCTCTCTAAGAAGATCGGCGAAACGAGGCTCCTTGTACAGATCGCGCCCATAGGAGTTCACGTTCTGGCCCAGAAGCGTGATCTCCTTCACGCCATCTTGCTTTAAGCGCCGGGCATCGGAAACGATATCCTCGATCGATCGCGACTTTTCCCTACCGCGCACATACGGAACGATGCAGTACGTGCAAAAATTATTGCATCCAATGGAAATGGGGAGCCAAGCCGACCACTTAGACTCGCGCTCGCTGGGAAGATCGGTTGGAAAATCTTTGGCCTCGGAAAGCACCTCAACGGCATGGCTACCGGATTGCAAGCTCTCCTCGATAAGCCGAGGAAGGCTTGCGAGGTTGAACGTGCCGAAGACGACATCGACATGGGGAAGCTTCTCTACGAGCTCCTGGCCATCGCGTTGCCCGATGCAACCACCGATTACCACAACCCTCTTCGATACCGGGCTGTCCTTCCTTAAGGGAACGTTCTTCAATGAGGCAACTTGTCCCATAAGCCGCACATCCGCCGCTTCCCTAACGCAGCAGGTCACATAGATGATTATGTCGGATTCCTCGATGCCGTTGACCTCTTTGGCACCCAGCGCACTAAGCATGCCAACGATGCGCTCCGAGTCGTGTTTGTTCATTTGGCAGCCGAAGGTAACGACCGAAAACGTTTTCCCTTGGATAAGGCCGCCCGAAAAGTCGCTCCAATCGGGAACTTCGGTGAGGGGCGATTGCTCTGATTTCTTGATATTCAATGCTTGGCTTTCGTCTATCTGGACAGATTAGATTTAAGGTGAATCGTTACTGCATTGCAGCTGCATCGGCATGCGGAACACGCGGCTCTACCGAAAAACGAATGGCGGTACGGTACTCTCCGTCAATAACTATGTCGGCAAACGAGGGAACGCACACGATCTCGATCCCAATAGGCGAAAGAAAACCGCGTGAAATGGCAATGGCCTTTACCGCTTGATTGACAGCGCCGGCGCCAACAGACTGTATCTCGACCTGAACCCCGTCTTTCATCATGCCGGCTATGGCGCCTGCCACCGATGCGGGAGAAGACTTTGAAGACACTTTTAGGCAGCCGCTCTTTACCTGAGAGGAGTTGATTGGTGCGTCGGTCATGGTGCGTTTCTTTCGGATTTAGTGCGTTTGTACTCTTGGTTTTGACTATGAACAGCTCATCATAGGCGAGCTGATATTTTACTCATAATCATAAGGCGAATCAATTGAGCCAGGGTGCTGTACGGCTGGCGAGCTGCAGAACGGAAGCAAGGCAATGCCTGTTAGCGGGCGGCGAATAGATGCTAGATGCGTTCCAAGGGAATACGAACAACCAAATTCGATCCCTTGACGGAAACATCGATATCGGGATTCGCGTCAAGGTAATACGATTCGGCGATTGCCGCAAACGAACCTGCAACGGATTGTTTTAAGGGTTCTAGATCCTCTGCGGCAATGCGCACAGACGCGCGCTTTGACGCAGGTTTCTTGTCGTTCTGCTGCTGACGGTTGGCCGGCGCATCGCCAAGCACCGATTCAAGGACAGTCTCTAACGGTTTTACCTGATTTGCCATGATTCGATATGCAGTGCGCGTTGACAACGGAAGTCCAAGGCTCTGAGACAGGGCCGCTAGTTCGGATGCATCAGAGCACCTGGCAAAGCGATGAACGTACGGCTCACCTTCTTCGGTGGCGGAATCACCTTCGAGCTTGCCGAGGGCGCTCTTCCCCATCCAATACAGCGTTGAGACGATTTCCGCAGCACTGCCATAGAAAACAACGACAGATTCCCGCTCGTCGATTGCAAACTCCAAGGCTGTTCGAACGATGTTGTGCGGGCCCCGCAACAGGGTTTTTCCCTCTTCGTTCAAAGTTATGGATGGCAAAGTGGATTGATCGCGTTTCTCGGGCAATTCAGAGGAATCGTTGATTACCGAAAATACCGAGCCCAAACCTGGTTCTGAGACCAGAACTTTAACCTGTTCGACGTTTTGCCGAATGGAATAAAGGGCCATACCCCTACCATGAACGCCCCATCTGTCGGAGCGAAATGAATCCAGCTTGGAGGTAACGAAGGGCTCGAAAACGGTTTCGTGCATTGATTCGGGAATGCCGTCCCCATCATCGAGCATGGTTAGGAAGCGTCGGCTTCCTTCGGTCCAGCTAGCAAGGAAAATCATATGGGCATGCGCATCACGTGAGTTGCGCAGCATTTCAATGACTACGTTCTCGAAGCAACGGATGTCCTGCTTGGCCTGCCTGCGCTGCGCCTCTGCAGCCTTTAAGCGGACATAGCCGAATCCCAAATCGTCCTGAACACGCAGGAACTCGTTTCCCGAAACTTCTTCGACGAATTTTTCAAGTGATGAATCGGTCATGGCAGAAAAAAGCGCGGTCTTTACGACCGCGCTCCTACGAACCTATTTGGCAAAATCCACTGCGCGGGTTTCGCGTATTACGACGACCTTAACCTGACCAGGGTACTTGGTCTCCGTTTGGATCTGATGGGCAATATCGTGTGCCAAAACGGCAGAATGCGCTTCATCGACCTTTTCGGGGGAAACGATAACGCGAACCTCTCGACCGGCTTGGATGGCGTGGGTACGCTCAACGCCCGGATACGAGTTGGCAATCTCTTCGAGCTTTTCAAGACGCTTGATATAGGACTCGATGTTTTCCTTGCGTGCACCAGGACGAGCAGCAGAAACAGCATCGGCAGCCTGAACAAGAACGTCGATCACGCTGTTGGGCTCCACATCGTTGTGGTGAGCCTCGATTGCATGGACGATGAGAGGGTCCTCGCCATAGCGTCGAGCAAGATCGGCGCCGATAACTGCGTGAGAGCCTTCTACCTCGTGGTCGACAGCCTTGCCGATGTCATGCAGCAAACCTGCACGCTTTGCGGGAACGGGATCAAGCCCAAGCTCGGATGCCATCATGCCGGAGATATAGGCAACCTCCAAAGAATGGTTAAGGACGTTTTGGCCATACGAGGTGCGGTAGCGAAGCCTACCCAAGATCTTTTCCAAGTCAGGGTGAAGATCGTGGATGCCAGTATCGAAGGTAGCCTGAGCGGCGGCTTCTTTGATCTGCTGGTTAACGTATTTCTCGGCCTTGTGATACATCTCTTCGATGCGGGCAGGATGGATTCGTCCATCGCTGATGAGGTTCTGCATCGTAACCGCGGCAATTTCCCTGCGAACAGGATCATGGGTTGTGACCGTAACCGTTTCAGGAGTGTCGTCGATGATGAGGCTGGTTCCGGTGATCTGCTCGAAGGAACGGATGTTGCGTCCCTCGCGACCGATGATACGGCCCTTCAAATCGTCGGAAGGGATATGGATAGTGGACACCGTGATTTGGGAAGTATGATCTGCTGCCAAACGCTGAATAGCAACACTGAGGATCTCGCGAGCCTTCTTGTCTGCCTCGGCTTTAGTGCGCGCCTCCGAGTCGCGGATGATAGCGGCTTGCTCGTGTACGCATTCTTCTTTCAGGCCGTCAAGCAGCTCGGTTTTTGCCTCTTCTGCCGAAAGGCCTGCGACCTGTTCGAGGCGCGCATTAACTTCCGCTTCAGCTCGCTCGACATCCTTTGCACGACGGTCTACCTGACCCTGCAGAGAAGAGATCTGGTGCTCGCGATGATCGAGTGCTTCCACTCGTTTGTCGAGGCTCTGCTCGCGTTGATTCAGGTGGTTTTCGGAAGAGCGAACCTCGCGCATGCGTTCCTTGCTCTCACGCTCGGCGTCCTGCTTCATTTTCAAAGCTTCGTCTTTAGCCTCAAGAAGCGCCTCGTGCTTAAGACGTTCGGCTTCTTGCTTGGCATTTGACAGAGTGGTTTCGGCTTCGCGCGTGGTTGCATCGTTTCGATCTTTCAGCACCTTCTGCATAAGGAAGTAACCGATAGCAAAACCAATGATAATCGCCACGATCGCAGCAATTACGACTTCGATCATCTGTATCCCTTTCGTGTAAGCAACGTATAGTGAAAAGGCAAAAAGGGCAGAAAAAATGCCCTGGTATACCGGGGCAAGAGCACACGCTGGCATGAAGCAACACTATTTAGTTATCTATATATAAAAGCACCGATTCAGGTGCGTAAGCTCTAGCTAAACAATAATAGCCTAAAACCAGCGCGTTTGACTAGCAGCGAGCCGCTGCCGAAAAAATCGCGTTACCGAAACACCGCCAGCCTACCCAGCGCTACTCCTTAGGTTCTATAGTTCGAAACCATCTGTTGGCAACTTCCGCAGAGAGCGCCATAGGGTATCCGGCGCGAACCAACTTGGCATAAGCTGCCTGACGGGCATTTTTAGCGCGAGGAGGCTTTTTGCACAACAAGGCAAAGGCGCTATCTTGCTGACTGGGCCTATCGGCTAAATACTCTTCAGGAAAGCCCGGCAAGAGCGTATCGGCCGAAATCCCATGCCGTTGAAGCTCGCGCACAGCTCCGTCCAAACCCTTTCCTTGGTTCAAACGAGATCGAATGAGGGTATCGGCAAATCGCGCATCATCGAGAAAACGATAATCGATTGCCTTCTCGATGGCTGCATCTACGGCACTGTTTCCAAATCCATCCCGGAGAAGACGGGTTCTTGTTTCTTTTACCGATCGATCTCTGACCTTCACCCATCGAAGGATTTTCTTGAAGGCAAGGGCTGGATCGTTTGCCGGATCCTGATCTGAACAGAGCGGATCATCGACCTTGCTTGATTCGGTTTCAGGATCCGGCGCAACATTTAAAACCATGGAAAGCGTTATTCCTGCGGTTGTTCGGCGTCGGCCTGGACAGGTTCGCCTTCGAGAGGTGAAAGACCGTACTCAACGCGAATCTTGCTCTCGATTTCGTTTCGGATATCGGGATGCTCCTGCAAGGTTCGCTTCGCAGCTTCCCTGCCCTGGCCCAGACGCTCTTCGCCATAGTTGAACCAAGACCCGCTTTTCTTTACAAGGCCTGCCTCTACACCCATGTCCAGCACGCAGCCTTCTTTGGAAATACCTTCACCGTACATGATGTCGAATTCAGCCTGACGGAAAGGAGGTGCAACCTTGTTCTTGACCACTTTCACGCGAACGCGGTTTCCGATAAAGTCGCCGTCTTTCTTTACCGAGTCGAAACGACGAACATCAAGGCGAACGCTGGAATAGAACTTGAGAGCACGGCCACCGGTAGTTGTTTCGGGGTTGCCGAACATCACGCCGATCTTTTCACGGAGCTGATTGATGAAGACGCAGGTGGTATTGGAACGAGAAAGCGATCCCGCCAACTTTCGCAGCGCTTGGCTCATCAGGCGGGCCTGGAGGCCAACCGTGGTGTCGCCGATTTCGCCTTCGATTTCGGCGCGAGGAACAAGAGCAGCAACGGAGTCTACCACTACGCAATCGATAGCAGCGCTTCGAACAAGCATGTCGCAGATCTCCAACGCCTGCTCACCGGTATCTGGCTGGGAGATGAGCATCTCGTCGACATCAACGCCGAGTTTTGCCGCATAGACCGGGTCGAGAGCGTGCTCAGCATCGATGAAGGCGACTACGCCGCCTGCTGCCTGCGCTTCAGCAATGATATGCAATGCAAGGGTGGTTTTGCCGCTGGCCTCAGGCCCGTAGATCTCTACAATTCGACCGCGCGGTACGCCGCCGATGCCCAGGGCGATATCGAGGGGCAAGGCGCCTGTGGGGATTACGCCAACCTGCATGTTGGTGTTTTCGCCCAGCCTCATAATGGAGCCCTTGCCGAACTTCTGCTCGATCTGGTCGGTGGTGATCTTAAGTGCTTTTGCCTTGTCCTGGCTCATTTCTTCTCCTAAATGAAGGTACTGCGTTTGGACAGCATTTAGATTACACGAACACCTGTTCGATGACAACCCCCGTTGCTGCTATCGCCCATAGTAGAAGCAGAATCTTAAATAGGTGCGAGAGAGATGCGAAAATGAGTGCAAACCGATGCGAAATCAGTCGGAAACCGGCTCGCTCCTAGAGGGGTCGAGGGAATACGAGATAAGCTCGAGGGCGAAGAGCACCGTTTGGGCCCTGACCTGATCCCTGCTTCCAGCGAAATGACGCAAATAGGTATGCACACCTGCGGCATCGGCCAAACCGAACCACACCGTGCCAACGGGCTTTCCGGGCACAGCGCCGCCCGGACCGGCAATGCCGGTAACAGAAACGGCAATGTCGGATTTGGCAACCCTGCGCGAGCCCAAGGCCATGGCAGAGGCCACTTCCGCGCTAACAGCTCCGACTTTACGGAGGTCGTCAGCAGAAACCCCGAGCACATTCATCTTGACCTCGTTGGAATAGCTGATAATTCCGCCCTCAACCACGCTTGAGCTGCCGGGGACAGACGTAAGAGCACCACCGATCAGGCCGCCCGTGCAGCTTTCAGCAGTGGAAAGCTTAAGCCCCCTATCTTTGGCCTCGGCAACAGCAGCCTGAGCGGCCTCGGCGATCTCAGATTCGGTTGGAAACGAAGGCTGGCTCTTGCCGGGGACGTCTACCCCGCCTTCGGCCGAAGCGCCGATAGAGCCGAACCCAAGAATAGGTGCGCTCTTCACGAAATAATCGATCATGGAAACAACGGTGAGCACCAGCGCAATGGCCATGAAGAACCATGAGATCGCATAAAGGGCAATTTCCATATCGGGGTGCAGAGAAAGAAGCAGGTCGGAGCCCTTCACGATAAACAGCAGGATGGCAATGATCTGAAATACGGTTTTGGCCTTGCCGTACCAACTGGCCGCCACAACGATGCCATGGGTGGCAACGAGCATGCGCAAGCCAGAGACGATGAACTCGCGCGCGATGATAAGCAGAGCCACCCACGAAGGAAGAAGCTGAAGCTCAACCAAGGCCAGCAAGGCAGCGGCAACAAGGATCTTGTCTGCCAGCGGATCTATGAACTTGCCGAAATTGGTGACCTCTCCCCTGCTGCGTGCAAGGTAGCCGTCAAGGGCATCGGTGCAGGAAAGAACAGCGAATATAACCGCAGCAACCCACGGCTTCCAGGCCTCGGCATCCGGCCATTGCGGCAGGTAATCGGGCCAAGGGCTGATTATGGCGACAACGAAAACGGGAACAAGGAGGATACGGACAAGCGTTACCACATTCGCTGGGGTCCATAGCGTGGTTTCGTCGAATTCCTGGCTATTCACCAAGAGCCTCCATCTCGTACATCAGGGTATCGCCAATGGTAACGTTCTGGAACTGGCCAACTTCGCCGCAGGTCAGATACGTTACGCCATCGACATCGGGGGCCTGACACTGCGCCCTGCCGTAGAGCTGCCCGTCTTCCTCTTCGCCAAGAACCAGGATATCCATCGCCGTTCCGGTTCGCTCAGCGATCAGATGGGCTGATACCGAATCGGCGATATCGCGCAACTGCCTAACGCGATCTTGTTTGGTGTCTTCGTCGATCTGGTTCGGCATCGTTGCTGCGGGCGTGCCATCTTCAGGCGAGTACGCGAAGATGCCCACGTAGTCGAATTCAGCTTCCTCGACGAAATCGCACAGCTCATCGAATTGCTCTTCCGTTTCGCCGGGATACCCGGCAATCAGCGTGGTGCGGATCGCGACAGAGGGCACACGGCGGCGAATGCGCTTCACCATATCCTCGTATTCTTCCCGTGAACCCTGACGGTTCATAGATGCGAGGATATCTGGGTTGCAATGCTGCAGAGGGATATCGAAGTACTTGCAGATGTTGTCGTGCGAGGCAACCACATCGAGCAGCTCGTCGGTCAAACCCGCCGGCTGCAGATACATAACCCTGAACCAGGTTGAGGGGAACGACCCCGCCAGCTGGTCTAGCAACCAAGCCAATGTGCGTCGGGGCTTCAGGTCGAGGCCCCATATGCCAGAGTCCTGCGCAATAAGAACGATTTCCTTGGTACCGGATTCAACCATGGCCTTCACCTCTGCGAAGACCTGGTCGTATTCGAAGCTATGGTAGCGGCCGCGGATATAGGGAATGGTGCAGAACGAGCAGAAGCGGTTGCACCCGTCCGAGATCTTCACGTATTCGCTCGGCGCATAGTCGAACGCGACCTCGTAGCGGTCCTTCTGGCTAGATTCACCGAACAGCCCGTCCATGATCTGGACGATGTCGTCTTCCTTCGCGCAGGGAACGATGCGGTCTGCCTCCGAGAGCTCTGTATCCAAGTCTTCGCCGTAGCGGGATGGAAGGCATCCGCACACCACCAGCTTGGTGTCGCCCGCTTTCACCCTATCGTAGCCGGCAACCTCGAAGATGGCATCCAAGCTTTCCTCGGTTGCCGATTGGATGAACGAGCACGTGTTCACAACTATGCAATCGCTCGGCTCTTCCAAGGCAACGATGTTGTATCCAGCGCGAATGAGATCTTGCTGCATATGGGCCGAGTCTGCCTCGTTCTTGGCGCAGCCCATTGTGAGGAAGGCGATGTTCTTAGTCATGGTAGGGCGATGATCCTAGCGATAATTGGTGAATTGCAGAGGCTGGCCGTAGTCTTGACCCTTCAGGAAGGCGATAACCTCCTGCAAAGTGTCGAGCTTTGGGCCGGAAACGCGAAGCTTGTCGCCCTCGATGGTGACCTTCACCTTGAGCTTGGTGCCCTTGATGTCTTTGTTGATCTTGCCGGCGGTTTCACGATCGATTCCTTCGACGATCTTGGCGGTTTGACGGACGCTGCCACCCGTTGCGGACTCGAGCTTTCCCCAGTCGAGCGAATTGAGCTCTACGCCGCGCTTGATGAGCTTCGAGGTGAGCACATCCTTCACCTGGGTGCATACGAAATCGCTAGGAGCCGAAACCGTAAGCGTTTTGGCGTTTTTGTCGAAGGAAACCTCTGCTCCGGAGCCCTTCAAGTCGTACCTCTGGGCGATCTCCTTCTTTGCCTGACCGTAGGCATTGTCAACTTCCTGCAAGTCGACCTGGGACACAACATCGAAGCTTGATTCTTTAGCCATGGAAATCCTTTCGGCGAGATGGACGCAACGGCATGGTAAGGCCGCTGCGCGGGATGGAATCGGCGGCAAACGCAGGGTTTGGCTGCGTATGCGGTTATCACTGAGAGCTGGAAGACTTGCTGCTCGATGAGCTGGACGAAGAGCTGCTTGTGGAAGCGGTTGACGAAGAATTCGAGTCGCGCTTAGCGTTAGGGTGATTCGTATACCATTGCTCAAGTATGTCGGTGAAATTGTACGTGGTGTTCACGATGCCGGAGCTGTTGGTTTCAAGTTGCTGCGCCTCGTCGTTGATGTAGACGCTAACGCCCTTGGTCTCGGTGGCCACGAAACGGATCTTCGATGAGCTGGTGTACGATTTCTCGGCCGCACCGGTTACCGTTGAGGATTCCTGAACAACGTCGTCGACATAAACCTCTATATAAGACTGACTGCCCTTATCTACGGTGTATTTAAGGGTGAATTCAGTAGGAGCGGTTTCCACGGTAGTCGTTTGCTGCTGCGTGGATTCCTGCTGCTTGCTGGCAGCCTCTTCAGAGGTGGTGCCAACGCTTTGCGCTCCCGTTACCGGGATATTGGCCTGTGTCTGCGTTTGGTGGGACATGGTAAGGGCCACCACCAAGGCAACAACCACCACAACGACCGCAACCGCAACGATAGCGATGTTCCTGTTTCGGTGCGGGTTGGGGATGTTGCGCGGCGCAGAGTACATGTTGCCGTACTTGCCCTCGCCCATGGCAGATCTGTGAGCCTTGTGCGTGACGGGCTGCCCGCCCTGAAGCGTTGGATACACATCGGGGTTCTGCGAGTAAACCGCACGACCGAACCCATTGCTGCTGCCGTCGTATTGATTGCGATCTTCGACCGAACGGCTTGAACGGGAACGAGACCCCGAAGCCCCAACGCGCCTGAACGATGAAGTGGAGGAAGATCGGCCAGATTGGGACTCCCCGCCTGTATCGTGCATTCGGATTGCTTCGCTGACGTTTTGATGCGCCTGCTCGATCTGGTAGGCGTATTCCTGATCCAAGTACATGCGGCTTACGTCCTGGGCATTAAGCCCCAGAAGACGGGAATAGGCGATGATCATGTTCCGAGCATAGCCACGTGAGGGCATGCGGCGGAAGTCGCTGTTCTCGATGGCGACGATTATGTCCTGCCGGATTCGCAGCTCCCGGGAAACAGAAGCCAAATCCCAGCCCTTTGAAAGGCGCGCCTCTTTCAAGACATTGCCGAAGCTGATCTGATGCATTCGTCCCCCTCTCCCATACGTTGCCGCTACTCGTCGTTCTGCTCGAAAGCCTTGATGGTTTCAAGCTCCATTGGATCAACCAGAACCTCTCGGGGCTTCGACCCGTTAGGCGGCCCCACGATTCCCTTCTCTTCCAGAAGATCCATGATCCTGCCGGCACGCGAATACCCCACGCTTAAGCGCCGTTGAAGGTTCGAGGTAGAGCCCATGCCGGAAGAGCACACGATTTCGGCGGCTTCCCACACCAGCGGGTCATCCGACCCCGATGCGGTTCCGCCCGAGCCATCGGGCATGGAATCACCGAGGGTTATCAGGTTGGTTTTCAGAATATCATTGTGGTACTCGGGCTCACCTTGGGTCTTCAATTTCTCCACGACAGCGGAGATCTCGTCCTCGGAGACGAAGCAGCCCTGGATGCGCTGGGGTTTCGCGAGTTCCGGCTTAGACAGAAGAAGGTCGCCCAGGCCGATAAGGTTCTCTGCGCCAGGGGTGTCCAAGATAACGCGCGAGTCGATGCCGGAAGCAACATTGAACGCGATTCGATTCGTGATGTTCGCCTTGATAAGACCCGTAACCACATTGGTGGAAGGACGCTGCGTGGCAACGATAAGGTGAATGCCGGCAGCGCGGGCCAGCTGGGCCAAGCGCGAAATGGAAAACTCCACTTCCTTCCCGACGTTCATCATAAGGTCCGCCAGCTCATCGATGATGATAACGATATAGGGCATCTCGGACGCCGGGGCGTCGTTGATCTCCAGCCCTTTCTGCACCTTGGCATTGTATTGGCCGATGTTTCTGGCACCGATGCCGCTGAACACCTTGAGCCTTCGCTCCATTTCAGCGACAGCCCATGAAAGCGCACTGGCAGCTTCCCTGGCCTCGGTTACCACGGGAACGTAAAGATGGGGTATGCCGTTGTACGGGGTGAACTCGACGCGCTTCGGGTCGATCATGATCATGCGCACTTCCGAAGGGGTTGCGCGCATGAGGATGGACATGATGAAGCCGTTGATGGCAACCGACTTGCCCGAACCGGTAGTACCGCCGATAAGAAGATGCGGCATGGTGGCCAGGTCGCTGACGATGCTCTGGCCCTCGACGTCTTTGCCGATGGCTATCTGCAAGGGGCCGGGCTTGGCATCCTTGATCACATCGCCCAGGAATACCGTTTCACGCTGCTTGTTGGGCACTTCAATGCCCACGTAGTTGGTGCCTGGGATAGGCGCGAAGATGCGAACGCCGGGCGCAGCAAGTGCCAGGGCGATGTCGTCGGTAAGGTTGGAAACGCGGTTGACGCGAACGCCCGAAGGCAGATCCACCTTGAACAGGGTGACGGTAGGCCCGTGAACCCAGCCCACCACATCGGCGCCTACGCCGAAATCCGCCAGGGTTTCCTGCAGTAACATGCCGGTGGCGCGCAGGGAGGCCTCGCTTTCCTTGGTGACCGGCGTTTTTTCCGCAGTGTTCAGAAGGCTCATATCCGGAAGCTCGAAACCCTCAAGCGGCTCGGGGGTTGCCACGTCGGAGGCCTTTTTGCGCGCAGGCGCAGAAGCCTGCTCTTTCTTCGAGGCCGCTTCCGGCTTGGGTTCGGGACGCGAGCCAAGCTTTCGCGTCATCTGCCTGGGCTCGGCTTCCTTTTCCTGCCCCTCGAATACAAGGGTTTTATCGGCAGCCTGGGCTGCACGTTTCGCGACGGCCTTTCGGGGGCGCGGCTCGTTCTTGGCCGAAGCAAGCACCTGGGTCTCGCGCTCGGAAGCATTTACAGCAGGATCGATGGCTTGGGTTGGCAGCTGCGAGACCTCTGCCTGCTGCGGGGTAGCATTTCCCTGCTGCTTTTTTGGGGCAAGCTTGATCCTGGCGATAGAGAAGCGCGGCATCTTGGAAAAGCCATCGTCTTCCTGACCGTCAAAGGAGAAATCCTCATCGGAGCGATAGCCGCGCACCTTCTCTATAACGGAGGAAATAGAGAAACCGATGATGATGAGCGCGATAACGATCAAGCCCACCATCAGGATCATCGTTACCTCGAAGCCGAGCAGCTCAAGGCCCGCCCAAGCAATGCCGGCGCCCAAGTACCCGCCCTGCTTAACCAGAAGCACCTGGATGAACAGGTTGTTCGGATTATCTTGGGCAGAAGGAGTGAACAGGGCCATGATCACCAGAAACGCTACGAACAGCAAGGCGAAGCCAATGGCCACACGAGCCGGAACCATCTGCCTTTCAAATCGGATGAGCAGCGTTATGGCAAGCCCAACCAGGAGAAAAGGCAGCACGTAGGCGCCTATGCCTAAGCAAAGCTTGAGCCCAAGCGAAAGCGCACCGGTAAGCACCCCGTCGGGACTGAGAAAGGAGGTGGCGAACAGGGCAATGGCAAGAACGATGAGCGAAACCGCCGCAATATCCCGACGAGAACGGTCGTCCAGGATACGGCCGGTTGCGGGCTGCTGGGCCACCCGGCCGGAATCTGGCCGGGCTCCGCCACCCGAAAGGGGCCTGCGCCCCCCGGGTTGCGATGCGGCAATCTCTGCTGCTTTCTTGCCTCGGTTTGTCCTATTTGCTGCCATCTTGTTCCTTATAGCGTGTTTAAGTGGTTCGTTTAGGATCGGTGATTGCGCGAGGCTTACACCTCAAGGATGTTCATCACCACAAGCGGGCGCTGATTGGTGCGCTCCCACAGGATGGAAAGGAGCGCGCTGCGAGCTGCCCTTTTCACCGCACGGGTATCCTCGCCCTTGGAAAGCGAGCGCTTCAACGCGGAGGAAACGGCATTGCGAACCGCATCGACGAACTGCGGTTCGTCCCCGCCGGGGATGCCGTGCATCTCTACCTGAACGGCCCCTTGCAAGTCGTGGGAGCCCTTCTTCACGGCGCAGGCGATAACCGCAACGCCTTGGGAGCCCAGGTTGGTGCGCTCGTTCAGAACGAATTCGGAGGTATCGCCGACGCTGAGGCCATCGACCAGGATGATGCCGCTCTGCACGGGCTTGCCGCGCTTTACTCCCCTGGCCGTAAGCTCAAGCGTTTCGCCGTTCTCGCAGATGAAGATGTTCTTCTTCGCAACGCCCGTGACCTGAGCCAGCTCTGCGTGTGCACGAAGATGCGTGGCTTCACCGTGTACGGGCATGAAGTACTTCGGCTGCACGATGGAAAGAACGAGCTTCAGCTCCTCCGCGGAAGCATGGCCCGATACATGCACGCGTGCACGCGACTTGTCGTAGACGTCTGCGCCGATCTTGGCCAAGTCGTTGGTGACCTTGGTAACGGCCTTTTCGTTGCCGGGAACCGGCGTAGCCGAGATGATGACGGTATCGCCCTCTTCAACGGTGATGGTTTTATGGTTGTCGCTGGCGATGCGGGCCAGGGCGGAAAGCGGTTCGCCCTGCGAACCGGTGCACATCACAACATAGGAATCGGAAGGCATGCCCTTCAAGTCGTACGCATCGATGATGTCCTTGTCGGCGATCTTCAGGTAGCCAAGGCGACGTGCGATATCGGTGTTCTGCACCATCGACCTGCCCGTAACGGCAACCTTGCGGCCATTGCGGATGGCGGCATCGCAGATCTGCTGCATTCGATGGATATGGGACGCAAAGGAGGCAACGATAACGCGGCCCTTAGCGTTGGAGATGATGCTGTTCAGGGCCTTGCCCACTTCACGCTCGGAGGGGGTGAAGTTCGGGTTGGTAGCATTGGTGGAATCGGACATCATCAGGTCGACGCCTTCCTCGCTGAAGCGCGAAAGCGCAGCGAAGTCGGTGCGGACGCCATCGATGGGGCTCTGGTCGAGCTTGAAGTCTCCAGTATGGAGCACGTTGCCCGCAGGAGAGCGGAAGAACGCGCCAACCGCACCGGGGATGGAGTGGTTTACGGCGAAGAACTCTACCGTCATGCAACCGAGCTTAAGGGTTTGGCCGGCCTTGATCTCGCACAGCTTGGCGTTCTTGATCTTGTGCTCTTTGAGCTTTCCCTCGATAAGGCCCAAGGTGAGCTTCGTGGCATAGATGGGTACCTTGCGGTCTAGGTCTTTCAGCAGGTACGGCAACGTGCCGGTATGGTCTTCGTGACCATGGGTGATCACGATGCCGCGCAGCTTGTCGGCGTTTTCCAGCACGTAGGAGTAATCGGGCAGGATCAGGTCGACGCCCGGATGGTTGTCGTCGGGGAACATCAGGCCGGCATCGTCGAGCACCATGTCGTTGCCGCACTCGAATGCGGTCATGTTCTTGCCGATGGCATCAAGGCCGCCAAGCGGGATGATGCGAAGCTTTGCCTTCGGATCGCGCGGCTTGGAGCCGTTGCCGGAACGGCCAGAGGGCTTGTTGGAACCGCCACGACGCTTCTTTGCGGGAGCCTTCGAGCCTGCTTGGGCATCATCGAACTTAGAGAGCTTGGGGCGCTCCCTATCAAGGTGAACGTGCTTCACCGATTCAGATGGGCGATTTGCCCGAGTATCTTTAGGCTTATTCGTTTCGTCAGTCATGTACTTCCTTGCTAGTAGTCCATTAATACGTCAAATACCCTACGCACTCGGAAACGAGTACGTAGGGTGTAGTTCCAGGTACGTCTGCGCAGATAAAAGCGCAGGCTATTCGGTTGATGCCATAGCCACCCGAAAGGGCTAGGCAAGCACGCCCACCTCGCGCATAACCTGCGCAAGATGAGCAGACTGCTCGGGCGTGGCATCGACAAGGGGAAGACGCACGCCGCCGACGTGGAAGCCGGTAAGGTTGAGCGCTTCCTTGACCATGATGGGGTTCGCGGTAACGAACAGCTCGTCCATCAAGGGCAAAAGCTTTTCGTTGGCAACGGCAGCCTCGTCGAACTTGCCTTCGGCGCAGAGGGTGGTGATCTCCTTCATGCGGCCGGGGGCAACGTTGCCGGTGGTGGAGATAACGCCAGCGGCGCCGATCTTCATCATATCGAAGGTGAGGGAGTCGTCGCCGGAGTACACATCGAAGTTCGCAGGGGCGTTGTCGATGATCTGCTTTACCTGATCGAGGTTGCCAGAGGCCTCCTTGATGGCAACGATGTTCTGCACATCGTTGGCCAGGCGCAACGTGGTTTCGGGCAGCATGTTGATGCCGGTACGACCAGGGATGTTGTAAAGGATAATAGGCAGATCGACCGCATTGGCGATGGTCTTGAAATGCTGGTACAGGCCTTCTTGGGGAGGCTTGTTGTAATAAGGAACCACCAGCATGAAGCCGTCAACGCCAAGCTTCTGAACGTCCTTCGCGAAATCGACCGTATCGGCAGTGCAGTTGTCGCCGACGTTTGCGATGATGGGAACCTCGCCGCCGACCTCGGACACAACTGCCTCGAAAAGCTTCATCTTCTGGGGATAGAACACCGTGGGGCTTTCACCGGTTGTGCCGTTGATGATAAGCGCATCGCTGCCGCCATCGACCAAGCGACGGGCCAGCGCACCTGCCTGCTTAAGATCGAGCTCAAGGTTCTCATCGAATGGGGTGACCATTGCGGGAATCATGCGGCCGAAGCGGGGCTCGTTAGCAGTCATGTTCTATCTCCTTCAATTGCGGAATTACGTGGCTCATTATTGCATGATGCAGGCTACTGCGCCATGAAGTTCTCCAAACCAACAACCAAGCCGTCGCATTTGCCCACTGAACGGATTCCAAGCAGCACACCGGGCATGTACGAAGTGCGATCCCAAGAGTCGTGGCGGATGGTAAGGGTCTGCCCCATCGATCCGAACACCACTTCCTGGCTTGCAACGTAGCCCATGGAGCGAACGGAATGCACGGGCACGCCTTCCACCAACGCCCCACGGGCACCTTGACAGCCTTCGATCTCGGTCTCGCTGCCCGGAGCCTGGGTTTCGAAGTTGCGGGAGCGGGCGATGATCTGCGCGGTTCGTACCGCGGTGCCGCTTGGTGCATCCTTCTTGTTGCAGTGATGGAATTCCAGCACTTCAGCTTCCGGGAAGTAAGGGGCAGCAGCCTTGGCGAACTCCATCATAAGCACAGCGCCGGTAGTGAAATTCGGCGCATAGAACAAACAGGTCCCCGGCTTGGCGGAAGCCGAAAGCTCATTCAGCGTTTCGTCGCTCATGCCGGTGGTGCCCACAACGCAATCGACTCCAGCGGGCAGCGCAACGGCAAGGGTCTTCGCCACAACGGCTGGCTGGGTGAAATCGACCAGAACGTCGAATTCGCAGGCAGCCAGGGCCTGGTCGATGGTCTGGAAGGTGGCAAAGGGGGCTTCCTTCTGGAAGGGGTCTATACCGCAGGCAACCTCCATATCGGGGGCAGCGGTAACGGCGTCTACGACGGCGGAACCCATTCGGCCCGCATAACCTGCTACGGCAACGGAAATCATGTTGTCTCTCCTTATCTAGGCGCCCCTAGGGGCGAAACTGATCAGCTTATATTCAGTAGATCACATTCCAACCAAGGGCAAAAGCTTGCTTTGGTCAAAAGGCGATACCACCGCGATGCAGGGATCGACCGCAAACATCTTCTGGGCCAGCTGCAGCACCTCTTCGGACGTAACCGAGCGGTACCCTTCCGTTTGCTCTTCGGGGCTTGTCTGCGCAAGGCCGAGGGTTTCCCTCTTCCCCATGCGCACCATATGGGAATTGGTGGACTCAAGGCCCAGAAGAAGCTGCCCGCACATAAGCTCGACGTTGCGGTTCAGCTCGTCGGCCGGCACCGGGTCGTTGGCTATGCGCTCCAACTCTTCCCTGATAAGGCCAACCACATCTTCCACGTTGTCGGGACGAGTACCCGCGTAGACGCACCACTGGCCAAGGCCAAGATGGCCGCCCTGAGACGCGAAGATGGAATACGCAAGGCCGCGCTTCTCGCGAACCTCCTGGAAGAGCCTAGAAGACATCGAGCCGCCCAAGATGGTGGTAAGCACGCTTGCGGTATAGCGGTCTTCGTGGCCAAGCGGAAGCCAGGGGATGCCATAGACGATATGCGCCTGCTCGATGTCGCGCTTCTGGCAGAACAGCCCATCGTTGAACACCGGCGGCTGAAGGGTGCGCACAGTCTTGGTGCCCGGTCTTATGCCGGCGAACAGCCGCTCGCACAGAGAAACCAGCGCCTCGTGATCGACGTTGCCGGCGGCGGAAACCGTAAGGTTGCCGGCATGGTAATGCTCGCTATGGAAGGCAGCACAATCGTCATGCTCGTAGCTGCCAACGCGTTCTCTGGTGCCCAAAACGGGAAGCGCAAGGGCGTGGCCCTTCAGGCTGTTCTGGGTGAACAGCTCGAAAACGTAATCGTCGGGCGCGTCTTCAGAGCGCGCGATCTCCTCGATAACCACTTCCCTTTCGGTGTCGATGGCTTCTTGGGAAAAGACGCTTTCGGTTACCATTTCGGCGAGCACGGAAAGCGCCTGCTCCATCTTGTCGTCGACGA
>CAVDWN010000003.1:0-24020 GCA_963612535.1 Sphaerochaetaceae bacterium | reverse complement strand
AGCTCGACGACGTTGATTTCGTTGATGCCGTGCGCTTCCTTGCCAGAAGGGCGGGGATAGAGCTTTCCGAATCGGCCCAGGCAACGAAGGCCCATAGCCAGAAGGCGCGTTTGAAGGCCGCATGTGCGGAAGCGGCAAGCTATTACCATACCCTGCTTATGCGTTCCTCCGATGAAGGGGCCGCAGCGTCCAGGTCTTACCTTGGCGGCAGGGATTTGGGCGGGGAAGTTCCCGACAGGTGGCGTTTGGGGTACGCGCCGGGCCACCGGAAGCTGGTTACCCATCTGCGATCGCTCGGCTTCAGCGACAAGGAACTGGTAGAGGCCAACCTTGCCGTTCGGGGGCAGCAGGGCGTAAACGACCGATTCTTCAACCGGGTGATGTTCCCCATCAGCGATTCCCGTGGCGATTGCATCGCCTTTGGCGGACGGGTTATCGGGCAGGGCGAGCCGAAGTACCTGAATACCGGCGACACGCCCATCTTCCATAAGTCGGAGGTGCTCTACGCCCTGGACAGGGCAAAGGCGCGAATGGCCAGCACCGGCGATGCCATCGTGGTAGAAGGCTACACCGATGTGATCGCGCTGCATGAGGCGGGTTTCACGAACGTGGTGGCAACGTTGGGCACCTCTTTGACGCGCCAGCATATCCGCCTGCTTTCCCATCATGCGAAAAAGCGAATCGTCTACCTGTTCGATGGCGATGAGGCTGGTCAGCGTGCGGCCGATAGGGCCTTGCAGTTCATCGACTCGTCCATAACCCCGGAAGCCGGGGTAACGCGTGTCGACCTGTGCGCCGTTACCTTGCCAGACAACCTGGATCCGGCTGAGTTCATCGCCGCAAAGGGCGCCGAGGCGTTTTCGCAGGTGCTCGAAGGGGCTGTCCCGCTTATCAAGTTCGGCATCGACCGCCGTATGGCACGGCACGACCTTGCTTCGCCCGAGGGAAGATCCCGGGCAACTGCCGATGCCCTTTCCGTTCTGGCCCCCATAAAGGATTCGCTGCTTGCCAAGGATTATGCGGTCTACATCGCCAGCAAGGTGCATGCCCGTGAGCAGGATATCCTTGAGCGTTTGGCCGGCTTGAAGCCCCCAACGGTTGTCGATGCGGACGCCAGGCGTGCGAATGCGCCTGCTGCTCCGCGGCGTCGGCGCATTGCCGACTTGCCTCCTGCAGAGCGCAACCGCATTCGCAGCGAGCGCGAGTTTCTGAGCCTTTGCGCCCAGAACCCGGCCATGATCCCCGAGTTCATGAACGAGCTGGGCCAGACGGAGTGGCACGAGCGCGTGCATGGCGAGCTTGCCCAGGTTCTTATCGATTTGGCCGCCGAAGACGCTGGAATGACGGTTGCCGACCTTATCATGCGGGCCCAAGACCGTTGCAAGTACGCCTCGCGCATACTCACCTCGTCGAGCCTGCCTTCCGGCGTGCCGGCGCACGATACGCTTCGCTATTTAGCGGACGAGCTGGCCATCGGCGACATGGAGGCGGCAGTTGCCGCCATGAGGTCGCAGATGGAATCAGCCCAAACCCCCGAAGAGCAGGACATGGTGTTCCAGAGCATCCTTATGGTGCAATCGGAGCTCAATCGGCTGCGCAAAGGTCATGCCGAAACGGAATAGCCGTCTCTAGGCTGTATTGCGCTGGTATACTCAGTTGTTGCGATAATTCCGCTGCGCACCTGCAGGGCGCGCGGCTTACATTCGAATATGGAAGGGTGCCCATGAGATCCATGAACATCGTTCTTTCGCCCGACCCGATGCTTCGGCAGGTTTGCGAGCCATGCAAGGTGGGCGACAGGTCATTGAAGAAGGTTGCCAAGCAGATGCTGCATACCATGTATGCCAACAATGGATGCGGCTTGGCAGCCCCTCAGGTAGGTTTGGGCATTCGCCTGGTGGTCATAGACTGCTACGACGGGCCCGATGAATCCTCGAACCCCTTGGTTTTGGTGAACCCCGAGGTGATAGAGCGAAAAGGCGAAACCGTCACCGCTGAAGAGGGGTGCCTTTCCATTCCGGGCATCTCCGTTCCCATCGCACGTCCGGAGATTTCCCGTGTGCGTTTCTTCGATCTTGATGGAAACCAGGTAGAGCTCGAGAGCGGCGGCCTCTTGGGCCGCTGCTTCCAGCACGAGATCGACCATTTGGACGGCATCACGCTGTTTGAGTCGTGCTCGCCTATGGACCGGGTGAAGGCGCTCCACGACTACAATATCGCGCTTGCCAACGGCGCCAAGCCGGGGGAGACCGAATAGCATGCGCGTTGTTTTCATGGGCACACCCCGGTTTGCCGCTGTGGTGCTGGAAGCCCTTCTTGGCTCCGATCATGAGGTTGTGGGCTGCTTCACCCGGCCTGATGCGGTTCGTGGGCGCGGTAAGAAACTGGTTCCTTCGCCGGTCAAGGAAACGGCTCTTGCGGCAAACGTTCCTGTCTATGGCTTTTCGTCGCTGCGTTCCGACGAGTCGTTCCAGGCTCTATCCGACTTGGCCCCCGATGCGGTATGCGTTGCCGCTTACGGGGCGATTCTGCCGAAGCGCGTTCTTGAGCTGCCGCGCTTCGGCTGCTTGAACGTGCATGGGTCGCTGCTCCCCCGATGGCGCGGTGCGGCTCCTGTCGAGCGCGCGATACTCGCCGGCGACGAATTCGCCGGTGTGGGCATCATGCGCATGGAAGAGGGGCTGGACACCGGCGCGGTTTGCCACGAGCGCAAGGTTGCCATCGGCGATGCTGGGGCAGAGGAGCTTACCCTCAAGCTTGCCCAGGTTGGCGGCCAGGCGCTGGTTTCCGCCTTGGACGAACTGGAGTCAAAGGGCACCCTTCCTTGGCGCGAGCAGCCCTCTGAAGGCATCGAGTACGCCGAAAAGGTGGAAAAGGGCGAGCTCGACATCAACCCGGGCATGAGTGCGCTCGATGCCCTGCGCCGCGTGCGCGCCTCGAGCGAGAGCCATCCCTGCCGGTGCAGGGTTTCGGGCAAGGGTGTCTCTGTGCAGGCTGCATCGCTTGTGCCGCAAGATCCCGAGCATCGCCTTTCTGCTGGCGAAGTTGGTTTTTGGTCGAAAAAGTTGTTCCTGGGCTTCGATGACGCACAGGATTGTTTGGAATTGACGCTGGTCAAGCCCGATGGAAAGAAGTCGATGGAGGCCAAGGCCTTCGCGGCAGGAATCCAGGGCATCAAGCAGGGCGGCGTAGAATGGCAGGAGATTCATGGATAACGAGAACAGCGCTGGAAAGCCCCGCTCCCACAAGGGTTCGTCTAGGCCTTCGGGCAACGGCAAGGGCGGATACAAGGGCGGCAAGCCATCTTCGCAGGGAAAGGGGGGCTCTCGCGGCTTCAGCAAGCAGGGCGGAAAGCCGGGCTTTCGTGACGGCAAGCGCACCGGCGGCAAACGCTACGGCCAGGGCGCTGGAAAGCCCCGCAGCGGTGGCTACCGCCATGACGATGATCGCCGTTCTTCCGGCAATGATGGGCGCGGCGCGGAAGACCGCGGCTATCGCAGCAAGCCGGCAAGCGATCGTACCGAAGGCGGCTACAAGGGCAGCTACCGCGGGGGAGACCGCAATCGCAGGCCTTCGGGGAAGTTCAACGGACACGGCAAGCCCCGTGACGGCTTCAAGCGCAACCGCAATGAAGGCGATAGCTTCTCCCGCAAGGGCGGCAAACCCGGTTTCAATAGCCGTAGCCGCTCCGACGGTAAATCCGACACCGGCAGCGAACAGCGCAAATCTACTGGATTCCGCGGCTTCGAGAACACCCGCAACCCGGAAGGCACGAAGAGCCTGGGGTACCGCGCCGGCCAGGGGAAGCCGAAGGGCCAGGCCAAGCGCTTCACCAAGGCAACCCCTGCTCGCCTGCTCTCGCTCGAGGTGCTTACCTACGTCCGCGAACAGGGTTGCTACCTTTCCGAGGCCATCGACAAGTTTGTAACGTATTCCGACAAGCCGGCCGTTGAGCGCTCGTTCGCTCGCGTGCTTGCCACCGAGGTCGTCTCACGAAAGGGCTCCCTCGATCAGCTTATCGATTCCGTGCTCGACAACCCGCAGGACATCCAGCCTGATGTCCGCGATGCCCTGCGCATGTCGTTTTGCGAGCTGTTCTACCTGGGCAAGCCCGACCATGTGATTGCCGACCAAGGCGTAGAGCTGGTGCGCTCCGTTGCGCCGCAGGCCTCTGGCTTGGCCAACTTCGCCCTGCATCGTGCCATCGAGCTGAAGGAGACCTTCCCGTTCGGCGATCCTTCTGAAGACGTGAAGGCTGCGGCCTTGCAAGAGGGCTTCCCTGTTTGGCTGGCAGAGCGCCTTTCGGCAGATCTTGGCAGCCAGGAGTCGTTGCGCTTCATGCAGCGCTCCAACAAGCCGGCGCCGCTGTTCTTCATGCTCAACCTTGCCCGTGTCGACGGGCCGAAGACGCTTTCTTCCTTGGTTGAGCGCCATGTGAAGGTGGTCCCGGTTTCCAAGATGATCGACTTGCCCTGCGCTATCCCGGCGTTCGGCTTTGCCGAGCGCAAAGCGGTTACTGACGAGCTGGTTTCGCGTTTGCTCTCCGAGGGCTCCCTGGTTATCACGGATGTGGCGGCCCAATGCGCCGCAGCGCTGGCTATGCCCCAGCAGAAGCCCGAAAGGTTCTTGGAGATTGGTGCGGGCCGCGGCACGAAGACCATCATGCTGCAGAACGTCGCGCTAAGCCGCTTCGGCGAGCAGGTTACCCTCGACACGCTGGATATGGACCCTCAGCGCACGCGTGAGCGCGAAAAGCATCTGGAAGAAGCCGCCATCAAGCAGGACCAGGTTTTCGTGAAGGACGCCACCAACCTCAGCGCGCTTCCCGCCGAAAGCTACGATGCGGTTTTGGTTGACGCGCCCTGTTCCGGCATTGGTACCCTGCGTCGCCATCCCGATATCCGCTGGCGCATGAACGAGCACGATGTTTCCTCGCTTGCGGAAGTAGGCTCGAAGATGCTCGCCCAAGCGGCCCGCTTGGTTGCAAAGGGCGGCCAGCTTACGTTCGCCACCTGCACGGTGCTGAAGGAAGAGAACCAGAACGTCATCGATGCCTTCCTGGCAAGCGATGCCGGCAAGGAGTTCACGGTAGAGCGCACGGTATGCGCCGATGCCCTGTACCGCGAAAAGGTCACCGGCCCCATCTACGATTCGCATTTCGTTTGCGTTTTGAAGCGTTCCTGCTAGTTTTTCGTCAATGCCATTCGAAACGGCCAAGGGGATCGGGTTCCCTTTGGCCGTTTCCTATTCTTGTGCTATTTCGGGGGCTTCGGCAATTGCCACGACTGCCGCAGAATGCCGATCGCCCGCGCGCCAAAGCGTCTTTTTGCCCGTTCCGCTAGCGTATTGTCTCTAGACCGCACCCTACGGCTGTCGTATACTTCTTTTCGACCTTTAATGGCGGTACAGAGAGACCGATAAGGCGCAAACATATCGTTTCAGCGGGGCCTGGCTAGGCGCTGTTGCAACAAGACTGATTGCCCCTCTCGTGCCTGGGGCTTTTTAGTATCCGGGCAGGGGAATTCCGGCGGGTATCATCGTATACCAGCTGGTCAAGCGGCTTCTGTGTACGCACTTCGATTAAGCGAAAGGAGCGTGCATGCAAGATACGGAACTTGAGGAATCGGTTGTGATGGACGAGTCCGAGATCGAACGGACCCTCGTTCGCATGGCCCATCAGATCCTCGAGCAGAACAAGGGCTGCCAAGATTTGGCGCTCATCGGCATCGTTACGCGCGGGGACATCTTGGCTCACCGTTTGGCCAAGCTTATCAACGAAATCGAGGGCGTAACGCTTCCTGTTGGCGCACTCGATATCAGCTTCTACCGCGACGATTCCCTTTCGAACATCGCCCCCATTGTTCAGGGCACCGATATCCTGTTCTCCCTGGACGGCAAGACCATCGTTTTGGTCGACGACGTGCTCTACACCGGCCGCACCATCCGCGCCGCACTCGATGCGCTGATGGACTTCGGCCGCCCCTCACGGATCCAACTTGCCACTTTGGTAGACCGCGGCCATCGCGAGCTGCCCATCCGCGCCGATTTCGTGGGCAAGAACGTTCCCTCTGCCGCCAACGAGAATGTCCGCTTGTACCTTAAGGAAGCCGATGGGCAATCCTGTGTTCGCATCTCCAAGATCGCTCCAGGCTCGCATGTCGGCTCTGCTCCGCTGAAGGGAGGCGCGCATGTTCGCCCATAAGAACCTGCTTTCCATCGATGCCCTTTCGCGCGAGGACATCCTTACCGTGCTCGAGCAGGCCAGAACCTTCGAGGAAGTGAACAACCGCCCCATCAAGAAGGTTCCCGCCCTGCGCGGCAAAACCATCTGCAACCTGTTCCTTGAGCCTTCCACGCGCACGCGCGGATCGTTCGAGCTGGCCGAAAAGCGCCTTTCCTGCGATTCCATGAACGCCGGCGGCAGCGCATCTTCCACCGTTAAGGGCGAAAGCCTGGTAGACACGGTTCGCACGCTCGACTCCATGAAGGTGGATATGTTCATCGTGCGCCACAAATGCGCCGGCTCGCCCTACCTTGTTTCGCAGAACACCAACGCCTCGGTCATCGACGCGGGCGACGGCAAGCACGAGCATCCTACGCAGGCCCTTTTGGACCTGTACACCATCTGGAAGGAAAAGGGCTCGTTCGAGGGGCTTAAAGTCGGCATCGTCGGCGACATCGCCCATTCGCGCGTGTGCGGTTCGCTTGTTCCTGCGCTGCGGAAAATGGGAGCCCACGTCACCCTTATCGCACCCGCCACGCTTTTGCCGGCTCGCCCCGACGTCCTGGGCGCCAACGCGGTAACCCCGCATCTGGAAGAGGCGCTGCCCTCGCTCGACGTGGTGTACATGCTGCGCATACAGATGGAGCGCCTTGAAAGCGCGCCGTTCCCCAGCCTGCGCGAGTACAACCTTCGCTACGGGCTTACGCGCGAGCGGGAGAAGCTGATGAAGGAAGATGCCATCATCTGCCATCCCGGCCCCATCAACCGTGGTGTCGAGCTTGACAGCTACATGGCCGATGGCAAGCATTCCGTCATCGTTGATCAGGTATTTTCCGGCGTATGCGTTCGCATGGCGCTTATCTATCTACTGCTAGGGGGCTCAGATGAAGCATCTCGTTAAGAACGTCCGGGTAATCGACCCGGCGCTAGGCTTGGACAAGGTGGCCGATATCCTCATCGACGGCGAAACCATCGCCGAGGTGGGCGAGGGGCTAACCTGCGAGGGTGCGGAAGTGCTCGACCGCAGCGGCTGCATCGCGGTTCCCGGCTTGGTGGATATCCACGTGCACTTGCGCGACCCTGGCCAAGAGTACAAGGAAACCATCGAAACGGGCACGGCTGCCGCAGCCCATGGCGGCTTCACCGGCATCTGCTCCATGCCCAACACCACTCCCACCACCGACAACGGCGCAACCATCGACTACGTGCTCGATCAGGCGGCCAATGCCGGCCATTGCCACGTGTACCCCTCCGGTGCCTGCACCAAGGGGCTCAAGGGCGAGGCTTTGGCGGAAATCGGCGACATGGTGGCCCACGGAGCCGTTGCCTTCACCGACGATGGCCGCGGTGTACAGGGCGCCGGCATGATGCGCCGCGTGATGGATTACGCCAAGGCCTTCGACAAGGTTGTTATGAGCCACTGCCAGGACGAAGACCTGGTTGGCCCTGGTCAGGTGAATGAAGGCGTCGTATCCACCCGCTTGGGCATGGCTGGCTGGCCGGCTGCGGGCGAAGAGCTGCAGATCCAGCGCGATATTGCCCTCTCCGAGCTCACCGGCTGCCCCATCCATATCCAGCATATAACCACCGCTCGCGGCGTGGACATCGTGCGCGAGGGCAAGAAGCGCGGGGCCCTGGTTACCGCCGAGGCAACCCCGCACCATATCGTGTTGAACGAGGATGACCTGACTGCCACCTACAACACGAACCTCAAGATGAACCCTCCGCTGCGCACCAAGGCCGACAACGAAGCCATCATCGAGGGCATCAAGGACGGCACGATCGACGTCATCGTTACCGATCATGCCCCTCATGCCGCACACGAGAAGGCCCGTGAATTCGAGTTGGCGCCGTTCGGCATGACCGGGTTGGAAACCTCGCTTGGCGTTGTCCTTACGCACTTGGTTCGCCCCGGCCACATTGACTACAATCGCATGGTCGAGCTGATGGCTATCCGCCCGCGCGAGATCCTCCGCCTTGACCAGGTTCGCCTGGAAGCGGGTTCGGTCGCGGACATCACCGTGTTCAACCCCGATACGGAATGGACCGTGAAGGCCGAGGACATGGTTTCGAAATCCAAGAACAGCGGCTTCTTGGGATATGAGTTGAAGGGTCGTGCCACTGACGTGTTCATGGCAGGCACCATGACCTGTAAGGAAGGTGAAGTCGTTGAGTAAGCTTCTGGAAAACACCAGCATCGGTGCACGCCCGAAGGCTCTTCTGGTTCTTGAGGATGGTTCGGTGTTCGAGGGCTATTCCTGCGCAGCCGAAGGCGAGGTATTCGGCGAGGTGTGCTTCAACACCTCGTTGGAGGGGTATCTTGAGGTGATCTCCGACCCTTCCTACGCTGGGCAGATCATCACCATGACCTACCCGCAGATCGGCAACTACGGCATAAACCCCGACGACCTGCAATCCGATTCCTTGGCACTGCGCGGTTTGGTGGTGCACGACATGTGCTTCACGCCTTCCAATTGGCGCAGCTCGCAGAGCCTTCCTGGGTTCCTTTCCCAGAACGGGGTAGTTGCCATTGCCGGCATCGACACGCGTTCGCTTACCAGCCATCTGCGCGACAAGGGCGCTCAGCGCGGAGCGATCTCCACCACCGACCTTGATGCGCAGAGCCTGCTTGCCAAGGTCCGCGCCTCGGAGAGCATCGTTGGCGTGAACCTGGCCAAGACGGTTTCCCGTGCCGAAGCCGGCTCGTTCGATGAGCTGCCCGCCAGCCAGGCATTCGCCGTTGCCGCACCCGCGGCCGCCCGCTACAACGTGGTTGCCTACGATTGCGGCGTTAAGAAGTCCATCCTGCAGGGGCTGGTGCGCGTTGGCTGCAACCTTACGGTTGTGCCTTGGGACACCCCGGCGCAAGAGGTTCTTGCGATGAACCCCGACGGCGTGTTCCTGAGCAACGGCCCGGGCGACCCGGAGGCCGTGCGCGAGACTTACGAGCAGGTTCAGCAGCTCATCGGCAAGGTGCCTCTATTCGGTATCTGCCTGGGACACCAGATGATCTCGCTTGCCAGCGGCGCCGAAATGGAGAAGCTGAAGTTCGGCCATCGCGGCGGCAACCAGCCGGTTATGAACCTTCGCACCGGCCGCGTGGAGATCACCGCGCAGAACCACGGGTTCGGCCTGCTGTTCGACAGCTTGGGCCCGCTTGTGCCCGAGCTTTCCGACGGGGTGGCCGAGCATACCTCCGATCTGCGCTTCTGGGCCGAGCGCGGCGTTGCGCCCGTGGTGCAGAACGAGCGTTTCGGCAAGATACAGCTTACCCACGTGAACCTCAACGACGGCACGGCCGAGGGCATCGCCTTCCTTGACCAGCCGGTGTTCTCGGTTCAATACCATCCGGAAGCCAGCCCTGGCCCCACGGATGCCCATTACCTGTTCACCGCGTTTACCCGCCTGATGGACGGCGACGCGGGTTATCTCGATATCGACATCGCCTCCGACCGCCTTTCCGGTTGGGTCTTCGGGGCTGAGGAAGGAGAGGCACATGCCTAAGCGTACCGACATCAAGCGCATCCTCGTTATCGGTTCCGGCCCTATCGTCATCGGCCAGGCGTGCGAATTCGACTATTCGGGCGCCCAGGCGTGCAAGGTGCTGAAGGAAGACGGGTTCGAGGTTGTTCTGGTGAACTCCAACCCGGCAACCATCATGACCGACCCGCAGCTGGTCGACCGCACCTACGTCGAGCCCATCACCAAGGAGTTCATCGAGAAGATCATCGAGAAGGAGCGCCCCGACGCGCTGCTTCCCACCCTTGGCGGCCAGACTGCGCTCAATGCTGCCGTCGAGCTTGCCAAGGCCGGCGTGCTGGACAAGTACGACGTGGAGATGATCGGCTGCGATCTTGCGGCAATCGAACGCGGCGAAGACCGTAAGCAGTTCAACGAGGCCATGGCCGAGATCGGCCTGGAAGTTGCCCGCAGCGGATATGCCTATTCCGTCGATGATGCGCTTGATCTGGTTGGCCGCCTTGGCTACCCGGTGGTCATCCGCCCCTCATTCACGCTCGGTGGCGCCGGCGGCGGCATCGCCCACAACGAAGACGAGCTGAAGCTCATCGTTTCCCAGGGCCTTGATCTTTCCCCGGTTTCCGAGGTGCTGGTGGAAGAGAGCATCGAGGGCTGGAAAGAGTATGAGATGGAGGTCATGCGCGACCGCGCCGGCAACGGCATCATCATCTGCTCTATCGAGAACCTGGACCCGATGGGTGTGCATACCGGCGACTCCATCACCGTTGCCCCTGCTCAGACGCTTTCCGATGTGGAATACCAACGCATGCGCGTGGCTTCCTTGGCTATTCTGGAGAAGATCGGCGTGGAGACCGGCGGTTCCAACGTGCAGTTCGCGGTGAACCCCGACAACGGCCGCCTTATCGTCATCGAGATGAACCCCCGCGTTTCGCGCTCTTCCGCGCTTGCGTCCAAGGCCACCGGCTTCCCGATCGCCAAGGCGGCAGCGAAGCTGGCGGTCGGCTACACGCTCGACGAGATCACCAACGACATCACCAAGGCAACGCCTGCCTGCTTCGAGCCCACCATCGACTATTGCGTGGTGAAGGTCCCGCGCTTCGCCTTCGAGAAGTTCAAGGGAACCGACACCACCCTTTCCACCCGCATGAAGGCCGTCGGCGAGATCATGGCCATCGGCCGCACCTTCGAAGAGGCCTTCGGCAAGGCCATGCGCTCGCTGGAGAACGGCCGCTACGGCCTGGGCGGCGACGGCAAGGATTCCTTCGACGAGGAACGCTTCGACGAGCTGGTGGCCCTTCCCACCGAAGACCGGGTGTTCTACGTAGCCGAGGCGTTCCGCCGCGGTTGGACGGTTGAGCAGGTGTTCCAGGCCAACAAGATCGACCGCTGGTTCCTGAACCGTATCTACGACATCGTTGCCGTAGAGCGTGCCGTTGCGCAGCTGAAGCTCGAAGATCTTTCCGCTGAAGACATGCTCACCGCCAAGCGCTATGGCCTTTCCGACGATCAGATCGCCTACCTAACCGGCTCCGACGAGCTTACGGTTCGCGCTCGCCGCAAGGAACTTGGCGTGGTTCCCGTGTTCAAGACGGTGGATACCTGCGCTGCCGAGTTCCAGAGCCTTACCGAGTACCATTACAAGACCTACGAATTGGGTACATCCGAAGTTCGTCCTGCCACCAAGAAGCGTGCGATGATCTTGGGCGCCGGCCCGAACCGTATCGGCCAGGGCATCGAGTTCGACTACTGTTGCGTGCACGCGAGCTATGCCCTCCATGATGCCGGCTACGAGACCATCATGGTCAACTGCAACCCGGAAACGGTTTCCACCGACTACGACACGTCCGATCGCCTGTACTTCGAGCCTTTGACCTACGAAGACGTGATGGACATCGTCGATGTGGAGCAGCCTGATGGGGTAGTGGTAACCCTGGGCGGCCAGACCCCGTTGAAGCTTGCCCGTGCGCTGCAGGATGCTGGTGTGCACATCATGGGCACCAAGCCCGAGGCCATCGACCTGGCCGAAGACCGCGACCGTTTCTCTGCCATCCTCGATGAGCTTTCCATCACGTATCCTGCTGCCGGCATGGCATCCTCGTTCGAGGAGGCTTGCCAGGTTGCCGACCGCATCGGCTTCCCGCTGCTGGTGCGCCCCAGCTACGTTCTGGGCGGCCGCGGCATGGTTATCGCCTACGATGCCAAGTACCTGGAAAAGTACATGGCGGAAGCCGCGCGCATCACGCCTGACCACCCTGTGTACCTCGACCGCTTCTTGGAAGGGGCCATCGAAAGCGACGTCGACGCTTTGTGCGACGGCGATGATGTGTATATCGGCGGCGTGCTTGAGCACATCGAGGAAGCCGGCGTGCATTCCGGCGACTCCGCCTGCTGCATCCCGCCGTTCACCCTTTCGGAGGCTCAGGTTTCCCAGCTGCGCGATATCACCCGCCGCTTGGCCAAGCGCTTGGGCGTAGTTGGCCTTATCAACATCCAGTTCGCCATCAAGGATGCGGTTGTCTACGTTATCGAGGCCAACCCCCGCGCCTCGCGCACGGTTCCGTTCGTTTCGAAGGCAACCGGAGTTCCGCTGGCGAAGCTTGCCGCCCGCATCATGTCGGGCGAGAAGATCGCCTCGTTCGGCCTGCCTAGCGACGAGCGCCGCCAGAGCCATTTCTGCGTGAAGGAAGCCGTTATGCCGTTCGGCCGCTTCCCGGGTGCCGACGTTATCTTGGGACCCGAGATGAAGTCTACCGGCGAGGTTATGGGCATTGCCAACAACTTCCCTTCGGCTTACGCGAAGACGCAGGCGGCAGCCAGCATGGAGCTTCCCACGGGCGGCACGTGCTTCGTATCGGTGTGCGACCGCGACAAGCGCGCCATTCTGCCGTTGGCTCGCGACCTTTCCCGCATGGGCTTCAACCTGCTGTGCACCGAGGGCACGGCACGGGCGCTGGTTTCCGCCGGCATCCCATGCGAGCAGATCGGGCGTATCGGCTCGCAAGAGCCGAACATCGGCACCAAGATCATGGATGGCGAGATCGACCTGGTTATCAATACGCCGTTCGGGCAGGAAACGCGCGGCGACGGCTATCAGCTTCGCACCATGTGCGTGCGCCAGAACCTGTGCTACGTCACCACGCTTGCAGGCGCCCAGGCGTTTGTTTCCGCCATCGAGACCTTGCGCGGCGCGAACCTTCCCATCGTTGCCTTGCAGGATCTTGACCAGTGGGAGGAAAGGTAAGCCCGATGGCAGCTATCCAAGACGTGCAAGCCAAAGTGCTTGCCAACGAGCAGCTTACCGATAGGCTATGGCTGCTTACCCTAGAGGCCGAAGATCTGGCCTCTAGGGTTTTGCCCGGCCAATTCGTTCATATGCTCATTCCGGGAATGGAGGGCCACATCCTGCGCCGCCCGTTCTCGGTGTTCTATGTAAGCGAAAACAAGCGCCAGCTGGTTATCCTGTATCAGGTGGTGGGCTTCGGCAGCAACCAGCTTACCAAGGTGGCACCCGGCGTGTCGGTAAGCCTGATGGGCCCGGTTGGCCATGGTTGGCACGCTCCTGAGGGCGTTCGCCATGCGCTTTTGGTTGCCGGTGGCGTCGGCGCTGCGCCCTTGTTTATGCATGCCCAGGAGCTTGTTGCCTCTGGTGTCGATGTCGAGGTGGTTATGGGCGCCCAAACATCCAAGGCGTTGGTGTGCGAGCCCAAGTACACTGAGCTTTTGGGCGCTGAGCCCCATCTTGCCACCGACGACGGATCGCGCGGCCATGCCGGTTTCGTTACCGACTTGGTTTCCCAGCGCATTGCCGAAAAGCAGTTCGACTACGTGGCTTGCTGTGGGCCCGAGCCGATGATGCATGCGGTATCCGATATAACCCTGAAGGCTGGTATCCCTACCTTCATCTCGCTTGAGAAGCGCATGGCGTGCGGCATCGGCGCCTGCCTTTCGTGCATCGTTGAAACAGTTGATGGGCGCAAGCGCTCGTGTGTCGATGGACCCGTTTTCGATGCTGCCAAGGTGGTGTGGTAGATGAGCGTAGATCTTTCTGTGAACCTGGGCGGCCTTCAGATGAAGAACCCGGTTACCACGGCTTCTGGCACGTATGCCTCGGGTCGTGAGTACGCCGATTTCGTCGACCCTGCGCTTCTGGGCGCGGTTACGACCAAAGGCGTTTCTCTGAACGGCTGGGCGGGCAACGACGCGCCGCGCATTGCGGAGACCCCAAGCGGCATGCTGAACTCCATCGGCCTCCAGAATCCTGGGGTGGAGGTGCTGAAGAGCCGCGACCTTCCTTGGCTGCGCAACGCAGGTGCCACGATTATCGTGAACGTATCCGGGCATAGCGTTCCCGAGTATGTTTCGGTCATCGAGGCGCTTGAGCAGACCGAAGATGTTGATGCCTACGAAGTGAACATCTCCTGCCCGAACGTGGATTCTGGCGGCCTTACCTTCGGCACCGACCCGAAGATGGTTGAAGAGGTGGTTTCTGCTTGCAGGGCGGCTACGAAGCGGCCGATGTTCGTGAAGCTTACCCCCAACGTTACCGATATTGCCGAGATCGCCAAGGCAGCCGAAGCTGCCGGAGCCGATGCCATCTCTCTGATCAACACGCTGTTGGGCATGGCTATAGACACTCGTCGTAAGAAGCCGGTTCTCGCACGTGTGGTGGGCGGTTTGTCTGGCCCTGCGGTGAAGCCGGTTGCCCTTCGCATGGTATGGCAGGTGCACAACGCCGTAAAAGTACCCATCCTTGGCATGGGTGGCATCATGGACGGCAACGATGCTGTTGAGTTCATGCTTGCCGGCGCTACCGCGGTTGCCGTGGGCACGGCTAACTTCAACAACCCGCGGGCTACGTTGCGGGTTGTGCAGGGCATCGAGCACTATTGCGAAGAGATGGGCGTTAGCGACGTGAAAGAACTGATTGGAGCACTTGAATGCTAGATTTCAACAGCATCCCGCGTAAGGATCGCGTGATCGTTGCGCTCGACTGCGATCGCACTCGAGCCCTTGAGCTTGCCGATATGCTTTCCGGCCGCGCCAAGTGGCTGAAGGTGGGCATGACGCTTTTCTATCAGGAAGGGCCTTACTTCATCCATATGCTGCAGAAACGCGGCTTTAAGGTGTTCCTGGACCTGAAGTTCCATGACATTCCCCATCAGGTGAAGGGCGCCGCCAAGGCTTCGGCCGAGGCCGGGGCCGACATGCTTACGATGCATGCCGTTGGCGGCGTGAAGATGATGCAGGCTGCCAAAGAGGGTTTGGCCGAGGCATGCTGGATCGACCAGGAGCCCATTTCGCTTGGCATCACCGTGCTTACCAGCATGAGCTCTGAAGACCTTGCCGCTACCGGCGTGGAGCGCGCTGTCGTCGATCAGGTTGCCTCGCTTGCGCGCCAAGCCAAGCAGGCAGGCCTTTCCGGCGTGGTTGCCTCGCCTCAGGAAGCCCCCATGCTTCGCGAGCTTTTGGGGCCCGAGGCGTTCATCGTTACCCCCGGCGTTCGTCCTGCGGGTTCTGCCTTGGGCGATCAATCGCGTGTTACCACGCCCCGTCAGGCGTTCGACAACGGTGCCTCGCATATCGTAGTTGGCCGTCCCATCACCGAGAACGCGCACCCAGCTGCAGCTTTCGACGCCATTGCTAAGGAGCTCTAAATATGGAAACTTCCGAGATCAAAGACCTGCTGAATAAGATGAGCGCCCTTAAAGACGACGGCGCTTCGGTGGATTCTGTCGCAATGATGCAGGATCCTATCGTTGCCAACCGCTTGGCGGTAGAGCTGCTGCAGAAGGTAGACCGCGATGCGAAGCCCGAGCTTGTGGTTGCCCCCGAGGGAATCGATTCCTACTTCGGGTATTCGGTGGCGCTTGCCGCTTGGATGCGCTTCCTCTGTGCCAACAAGGCCGAAGACGGCTCGTTCGCATTGCCTGCGGGAACCTCCATCAAGAAGAACGAGAAAACCATTCTGGTGATCGACTCCTACGATGAGGATACGGCCAATGAGCTGATCGAGCTGGTTGGCAAGCAGGGCGCCAAGCCGGTTGCCATCCTTTCGCTGGTTGGGCCAAGCGAAGCCACCAAGCACGACTGGGAAGTGCTGAGCCTGTTGTAAGCAGCTGCTATCTGATTTTCACACGAGCCGTCTTCTGCCTAGTGGGGTGGAAGACGGCTCGTTATCTATTGCGTGTGCACTAACGCCATCCCTGCAGGTTCAGCCTGTGGCAGGAATGCCATTATGAGCGCGATTGCATTCTCTCGTGCGCTAGTCTTACTTGAAATCGAAGTTGCCCACTTCCGACATCTCTAAATCGGGGTTGTGGTCTACGGCCCAGTTCACGTTCCACGGCGTGGTGAACAGCAAGAGCTTGCGCCCGCGCATATCCTCTACGCGCAGTGTGTCGCGCGTAAGATTCAGCTTGTCCACGTCTATCTCGCCGGGCTTGTTCGCCACCCAGCGAACCTCGCGGTAGGGAAGGGCCTCGCGGCGAACCTCCACGTTGTACTCGGTTTTCAGCCGCTGCTCCAATACCTCGAACTGCAGAACGCCAACCACGCCCACGATGACGCTTTCCATGCCGAAGCCCGGAACGCGGAACACCTGCACGGCGCCTTCCTGGGCAAGCTCCTCCATTCCCTTCACGAATTGCTTGCGTTTCAGGGTGTTCACCTGCGAGATTCGTGCGAACATCTCGGGCGCGAACATGGGGATCTCGGGGAATTGCACGCGGTCTTTGCCGGCGCATATGGTGTCGCCGATGCTGAAGATGCCCGGATCGAACAAGCCCACGATGTCGCCGGCATATGCCTCGTCCACGATGGCGCGGTCGTCTGCCATCAGCGAGGTGCCGGTGGCGAGCTTCATCTTCTTGCCACCCTGCATATGGAAGGCTTCCATGCCGCGCTCGAACTTGCCGGAGCAGATGCGCACGAAGGCGATGCGGTCGCGGTGGTTCTTGTCCATGTTGGCCTGGATCTTGAACACGAAGCCGGAGAAGTCCTTGCGCATGGGATCAACCTCTTCGCCAGTGAGCGAATCGGTGTAGGGGCGGGGTGTGGGCGCCAAGCGAAGGAACTCGCGAAGGAAGGGCTCCACACCGAAGTTGGTAAGGGCGGAACCGAAGAACACCGGGGATAGCTTGCCGGCTGCGATAGCATCGAGGTCGAGCTCGTCGCCCGCCCCATCGAGCAGCTCCACATCGTCCATGAGGTTCTTGTGGTTCGCTTCGCCGATAAGCTCGTCCATCTTCGCATCGCCGAGCTCAACCTCGATCTCGGCGACCTTCTTCGTTGAGTTGCCGCGCCCGGTGCCCTCGAAGGCGATAACGCGGCGCGATTGCCGGTCGAACACGCCGCGGAAGTTCTGTCCGCAGCCGATGGGCCAGTTCATGGGGTAGGTTCCGATGCCCAACACCGTCTCTATTTCCTCCATCAGGTCGAACGGGTCGCGCGTTTCGCGGTCGAGCTTGTTCACGAACGTGAAGATGGGTATATGGCGCAAGGTGCACACCTTGAACAGCTTTTTCGTTTGCGCCTCTACGCCTTTGGCGCCGTCAATGACCATCACGGCAGCGTCGGCTGCCATTAGGGTTCGGTAGGTATCCTCGGAAAAGTCCTGGTGGCCAGGGGTGTCCAGGATGTTCACGCAATGGCCGTCGTAGTCGAACTGCAGAACCGAAGAGGTTACCGAGATTCCGCGTTCCTTCTCGATCTCCATCCAGTCGGAAACGGCATGCTTGGAGCTTGCCTTGCCCTTCACCGATCCGGCGGTTTGGATGCTGCCGGTGTACAGCAAAAGCTTTTCGGTGATGGTGGTCTTGCCCGCGTCGGGGTGCGAGATGATGGCGAAGGTACGGCGCGATGCGATCTTATCCTGCAGGCTTGCCATTAGGCGTTTCCTTTCATTGGGGTGCGATGGGCGCAACCCTTGTGGGGCAGTGGAAGTTTATATTCAGCTGAACCATTGTAGCGGCAAGGTGCGGCCGATAGAAGGATGCGGCTTGCCGCCCTTGCCTACTTAGCCAAGCTTTTCAGCAGCTCGATTTCCTTTGCGTAACCGGGCAGCTCGTTCGGGGTTTCCAGGATCATGGGAAGCTTGGCCAGCACTGGGTGGGTAACGATGCGCTCGAAGGTTTGCAGCCCCAGGTATCCCTGGCCTATCTTCTCGTGCCGGTCTTTGTGCGAGCCGCAGGGGTTCTTCGAATCGTTTACGTGCAGGGCCTTCAGCTTGTTAAGGCCTATAACGCGGTCGAACTCTTCCAGAACGCCGTCCAGATCGTTTGCGATGTCGTAGCCGGCATCGCTCACATGGCAGGTGTCTAGGCACACGCCAACATGGTCTGAAAGGTCAACCTTCTGGATGATTTGGGCAAGCTCCTCAAACGATCTGCCCACCTCGGTGCCTTTCCCGGCCATGGTCTCGAGCAGCACCACGGTAGTCTGTTCCGGCTTCAGCACTTGGTTCAGCAGGGAGGCAATCATATCGATGCCAGCTTCGGCCCCTTGCCCGACATGGCTTCCGGGATGGAAGTTGTAGTAGCTGTGCGGCACCGCTTCCATCCGTTGAAGGTCGTCGGCCATGCACTCATGGGCGAACTGCCGCGCGGATTCCTTGGCCGAGCAGGGGTTCAAGGTGTAAGGCGCATGCGCAACCAGGGTGCCGAAATCGTTGGCGGCCATAAGGCTTCGCAGCTTGGCCGCATCTTCGGCATCGATGTCCTTCGCTTTGCCGCCCCTGGGATTGCGCGTGAAGAACGCGAAGGTGTTTGCGCCCAGCTCAAGCGCGGTTTCGCCCATAGAGGCAAAACCGCGCGCACTGGATAGATGACATCCTATGGTGATCATTACGCGGTGAGTATCTCCGAGAACTTCTGGGCGTCTATGTTGCCGCCCGAAACCACGCAGGCAACCTTGGAGTCCGACTCCACGGGTACAAGGCCAAGGGAAACCGCGGCGAATGCGCAGGCGCCCGCGCCTTCGGCAATGATCTTCTCTTCGGTGCCCAAGGTCTTGATGGCTTGCGCGATCTGCTCTTCGGTGATCACGAATACATCGTCCACGTATTCCTTGGCAACAGCGAAGGTCTTGTCGCCGGGGCAGGCGATGTCAAGGCCGTCTGCCAGCGACTCCTCGGTCTTCACCGTGGTGGGCTCGCCGGCTTTGAGCGAAGCATACATGCTCGGTGCGCCTACCGATTCCACGCCGTAAACCTTGATATTGGGGTTGATGGTCTTTGCCGCCAGCGCAATGCCGCCGATAAGCCCGCCGCCGCCGACGGGAACCACGATGGCGTCAAGGTCGCTGCAGGCATCCATGATCTCCAGACCGATGGTTCCCTGACCGGCCATGATGCAGGCGTCGTTGTACGGGGGCACGTAGATTGCGCCGGTTTCCTCGGCGAACTTCTCGGCCGCTTCCTTGGCTGCCTCGAAGCTGCCGTCGATGATCTTGATGTCCACGCCGTATGCGGCGGTTCGGTCGATCTTCGACTGGGGCGCAATCGAGGGAATGAAGATGGTGGCGGGGATGCCGAAGGCGCGAGATGAGTAGCCAACGCCCTGGGCATGGTTGCCGGCCGAGCAGGTTACCACGCCGAGTTTCTTCTGCTCGTCGGTAAGGGTGCTCATCTTGAAATAGGCACCGCGCAGTTTGAACACGCCGGTGTGCTGAAGGTTTTCCATCTTCAAGTAGGCCTGGCAGTTGCTAAGCGGAAGCGAGACGGGCACCAGGGGAGTGGTGATGGTGACGTCCTTCAACACCTCTTCAGCTTTCTTTATGAGCCCAAAGCTGATCTCATCGTAGCTGACGTTTTCGGTGTTTGCGCTGGTTTCGTTGGCGTTCTTCTCGGAGCTGCTGCTGCATCCGGAAAGCATAAGGCCAAGGCCCAATGCGGAAATGCCGGTTGCCTTCAGGAAGTTACGGCGGGAAAGGCCGGTAGTCGTCTGATCCATGGTTTCCTTTCAGTTGGTTAGCTACAGCATAAGGGTTTGCGCAGCTTGGGGGTAGCTTTTAGTTGAAGCTGCTAGTGCGGTTCGGCGAGTTTATCGACATGTTCGCTCGGTCCTGCATGCCTCGGATCTGTTTGGGCCGCTTTGACACTATGGCTTCAGCGGGTAGAATGGGCTTCGGCGTTTTGCGCGGCACATTCACAACGCAATACCCTTTTGGGGGCGACTGGTTTCGACATGGTAAGTCGGACCCGAGGAGCAGGTCGTGGTCTCCTCGCCACGTTAAACAGGGGTACCGTCAAGTTAATTGGCAAAAACAACACTCAGGGCCAGCTGGCCCTCGCTGCTTAATTTAATTGCAGCGTGACGGCGCAGGTTCTTTCTCCGCGCTTGTTGCCGTTATCATTTTCAGGGGAATGCTCCTTGCGATGTAGCTGGTATGCGCAAGGCTAAGACCAAACCCGCTAGGACGCTTATCGGACCTGTCAATGGGTCTTGGGCGCCCGAAGCCTGAACATTGAATAAGCTTGTAGAGCCTCGTCGATGATTTAGTATGGACCGGAGTTCGATTCTCCGCGCCTCCACCAAAAGCGTATCGGTCGAACTCCTCTTGTTGAGACAGGGTTCGTCCGTAAGATATGAAGGGCGCCCTCGCTTGAAGCGGGAGCGCCCTTTTCAGTTCGCGAGGTTGAATGCACGCCCAGCCTTGCTGTCTGCACTTGAGGTTAGTCGGCTATGCTTCGAAAAGAACCGCTCCGCTGGTGAAGCCGCCGCCGAATGCCACCAGGATAACCTTGTCGCCCGGCTTGATGCTTCCATTCTCGAAAGCATCAGCCAGCGCCATCGGCACGCAGGCCGAAGAAGAGTTTCCGCGCTCCGTTATGGAAACCTGGAAATGGTCAAGCGGCAGGCCGCAGTGCTTGGCGGCGTACTTGATGATGCGCTCGTTCGCCTGGTGGGGAATGATGCACTTCACTTCCTCGGGTTTGATTCCTGCGCGCTGGCACACCGCTTCGATTGCTCGCCCCATAGCCATTGCGGCGAACTTGAACACCTTCTGCCCGTGCATGTACAGCAGTTGGCGCGCCCTTCCGTCCTGCACAGCCTCGCTGATGCCGATTTCGCTGTCTATCGCCGAAAGGCTGGGGTCTTCTGCGTCCCAGCTTTCTTGCGAGAAGCCGTCTTCAGTGAACGGCTGCTTCGCGTCGAAGGACATCGGGCAGGTAAGCGCATTGTCGTTGTCGGTGTCGTTGACGATGTAGGTTGCCAGGATGCCCGCCTTCTGGTCGTCCCATTCAACGACGGCCGCTCCGGCTCCATCGCCGAGCAGGATGCAGGTAGAACGGTCTTCCCAGTTCGTGATTCTGCTGATGCGCTCCGAGCCGATTACCAGGGCCCGCTTGAAGGGGTTGCGTGCGCAGCCGCCGATGCCCGGCGCTGAAGAGGCTGCCAGCATCGCTTCTGCCACGGTCATTCCATAGACGAAGCCGGTGCATGCCGCGTTCAGGTCGAACGTCGCCGCATTTTCCAGGCCCAAGCGCTTGCGAAGAAGGGCAGAGCAGGAGGGCACGATGGAATCGGGCGAAACCGTGGAGTAGATAACCAGGTCGATGGATTCGGCATCTATGCGGCCGTTATCGGCACCCGACTCCCATCCCAGGGCGCGTCGTGCTGCCGCTTCTGCCAGATCAACATTGGTCTCGGTGGTGGAGATGCGCCGAGACTTTATGCCGGTGCGCTTCGTGATCCATTCGTCGCTGGTGTCTACCAGGTCCAGGAAATAGTTGTTCTTTACCGAAAGCTCAGGCAGCGCCTTGCCGCAGCCGATAACCGTGCAACCCATCTGATGCATGCTCCTTGCGATTCAGCCAATAGGCTGCTTTGAGGGTGGTCTATCAGTTGAAGGATTATATCACTCGGCTGTTTAGGCGATTTCGCCCGCGTGCTGCGAGGCTGTTGCCATAAGCGAAGACCTGGGGGTGCGCAACATTTCATCTGCGCGATTCCTGGTTGCCATGCATCTTTGATGGTATGTTGCTAGGTGCTTTTCAAAGGGAAGGAACGGAATGCTTCGCATAAACCATGCCATATTGCACGTTTTCGATTTCACCTCGTGCGTGAACGTTTTCTCGCAGGCTGAGCTCGATCTTCAGAGCCGCATGGTGAAATCCTACGTTACGAAGCAGGCCCGCAAGTGCCTTACCCATCTGGACAACAAGCGCGGGGAGTTCTCGGCGGAAAGCACGTTCGCCCCTGAGCTTCGCGCGTATTTTCGCGGCGAGCGCGACTTCGCCGCTCTTTCCGTTCAGATTGCCGAGTTCATCGCCGGCGAGCTGGGGCGTATGGAAAAGTCCGAATCCACCGATCTTATGGTGGTCGATTTCGAAGAGGAAACGAAGCTGGAAGCCGGCAGCTCCGACGACGAGGAGATCGCCGCTTCCTTCGATGGCCGGGTGAACCGCTATTTCGGGCTGTTCCTGTTGGAAAGCAAGCAGGCCTATATCCATTCGGTGGGTTACCGCGACGACGGGATGCCCGCCAACGACATTGAGCGCCACCATGCAATCATGCCCAACCCTTCCCAGAAGATATCCTCGTTCGCCATCATCGATTCCCGCACGCTCGAAGTTGCCTTCCAGGATAAGCTCCGTTCCATCGCTGGTCAGGACACGTACCTGATTCCCGATGGCCTTCTGCAGTGCTCCATGGAAGCATCCAGCAAGGAAGTGATCGACGAGATAACCGATATCGTCGAAGAGGTGGCTCAGGAATACGGTGCCAACAGCGCCGTGGCGCTTTCACGGGCGAAGGCCTATGTAACCGAGGCGGCCGAAGAGGGCAGGGGCGTTTGCCCTCAGGAATTGGCGGAAGAGGTTTTCGAAGACGAGCCGTTGCAAGAACGCTTTGTCAAAGCTGCGGCGGAAGAGAACATTCCCGAGCGCGTTCGGGTAGATAAGAAGGCTGCAGAACGCATTGCGCGCAACCACAAGATCCGCACCGACACCGGCATCGAGATCACGTTCCCTTCCGAATATGCGCACAACCCCGAGTTCATCGAGTTCGCCAGCATGCCCAACGGGCTTATCTCGATCGAGCTTAAGAACATCGGCCAGATCGAGAATCGCTAACGGCTGCGCCCTCCTCAGCCGGTCTCCCTGCGGCTGGCATCGGCATGAGGCTGGCGCAAGACACCTGCATCCCTCGCAAATACCGCAAACAGAAAAAAGAGAGCCCCGGAATCGGGGCTCTCTTTCAGTAAGGGCTGTTTTCCCTGATTAGAAAACGGGAACAACTGCACCTTCGTAGGTTGCGTTGATGTAATCGCGAACCTCGCTGGAGTTCAGTGCCTTGGCAAGCTCCTTGGTCTTGTCGGAGTTCTCGTTGCCTTCCTTCACTACCAGCAGGTTAGCGTAGGTCTGAGCGGCCTCGGACTCGGCGGACTCAACGGCCAGGGCGTCGGTGTTCACCTTGAAGCCGGCGGCGATTGCGTAGTTGCCGTTGATGCAGGCGATGGCAACGTCATCGACGATGTTGGGAACGTTGGCTGCTTCAACTTCCTTGAACGTAAGGTTCTTGGGGTTGGACACGATGTCGTTGGGGGTGGCGTTAACGCCAACGCCGTCCTTAAGGGTGATCAGGCCTTCCTGCTGAAGCAGAAGAAGGGCACGTGCCTCGTTGGTTGCGTCGTTGGGAACGGCTACAGCGGCGCCGTCCTCAAGCTCGGAGAGCTTGGAGATCTTCTTGGAGTACACGCCCATGGGCTCGAAGTGGATGCCCTCAACGGAAACCAGGTGAGTGCCCTGCTCCTCGTTGAAGTTGTCCAGGTAGGGCTTGTGCTGGAAGTAGTTGGCGTCAACGTCGCCGCTCTCGGTTACGGTGTTGGGCTGAACGTAGTCGGTGAATTCCTTCACTACCAGGGTGTAGCCGTCCTTTTCCAGGATGGGGGCAACGGCGTTGTTCAGCACCTCTGCATGGGGGGTGGGCACGGCGGCAACGGTGATGGTCTTGTCGTCAGAGCTGGAGCTGGAGTTGCTCGAGCAGCCGGTAAGGGCCAATGCGCCGATGCCCAGGGCAAGCACGCCGGCGAATACGGCGATGGCGCCTTTCTTCTTCACGAGGGAGTTCTTCATTCGATTATTCCTTTCCTAAGTCCTTTGACTTCTTTGCTTTGTGAGCGGAATCCATCTTACGGGTTTGCGATTTTGGGGCAATAGCACTGGTTATCGGGAAAATTGAACGCTGGTTATCCAGGGCGCCGGCGCGTGAGCTTTGGGCAAAGTTCGAAGGCTCGATGACCGATGTGTGTAAAGCGCTTTAAGACCCTGGCCTGAAGGCATGTTTTCCGATTATCGGGCGGGCTCTTGCGCTAGACT
>CAVDWN010000002.1:0-30369 GCA_963612535.1 Sphaerochaetaceae bacterium | reverse complement strand
AAGCTGTTCGACCTGGTCGGCGATACTGTATTGGAATTCGGGGCAGACGGCTTAACCCTGGTGGAAGACTATCGTGAAGAAGTGGAAGGAGCGGTACTCGCATGCAAGAAGAGGTAAAGGTCCCTCGCCGTATCGCGGCCGTAATAATCAACTCCCTCAAAGGCGGCGTGGTCCCGCGAATCGGATTGCCCTACATTACCGTTGGGCGCGAAACCGAGATTCAGGCCCTTCTTCACGATTTGGCCCTTATCGCCGATGGCGGCGCCTCGTTTCGTTTCCTGGTTGGTAGGTACGGTGCGGGAAAGAGCTTCCTGATCCAGACTATCCGAACCCATGCCATGGGGGAGAATTTCGTTGTGGCCGATGCCGACCTTTCGCCGGAGCGACGCCTTCAGGGTGGCCAAGGGCAGGGGCTGGCCACCTATCGCGAGCTCATCCGCAACCTTTCCACCAAAACCCGCCCAGAAGGTGGGGCATTGTCGTTGATCTTGGAACGCTGGGTCCGCAACTTGCAACAGCAGTGCGCTTCCCAAGGCACCTCGCTCGATCCTGCCGATGCCTTGATTTCGGAATCGCGCGCATTCCTTGCGCCGATGAAGGAATTGGTCCATGGCTTCGATTTTGCGCAGGTTTTGGAGCGCTATGTGCAGGCAACCATCGAAGAAGACGACGAGCTGAAGTCCTATGTTGCCAAATGGCTCCGCGGAGAGTACCGCACCAAGACCGAATCACGAAACGAGCTTGGCGTGAACTCCTGTATCACCGACGATTCCTGGTACGACTACCTCAAACTGTTGGCGGAATTCCTCACCGGCGCCGGCTACAAGGGCCTTCTTGTGATGATCGACGAGCTGGTTAACCTGTACAAGATCCCGAACTCCATAACGCGCCAGAACAACTACGAGAAGATCCTTACCATGTACAACGATACCCTGCAGGGCAAAGCCCATCATCTGGGCATCATCATGGGTGGCACGCCGCAATCTATCGAAGATCGGCGCCGTGGCGTGTTCAGCTACGAGGCTCTGCGCAGCAGGCTTGCGCAAGGACGTTTCGCCCAAGAGGGGCTTACCGACATGCTTGCCCCTGTTATCCACCTCAACCCGCTTACCCATGAAGAGCTTTTGGTTCTAATAGAGAAGCTGGGTGCCATACATGCTGGCTATTTCGAGTACGAGCAAACGCTTACTGAAGACGACCTGGTAAAGTTCCTGCAGATAGAATTCGGTAGGGTAGGTGCCGATTCCCACCTTACCCCGCGTGAGGTGATCCGCGATTTCATCGAGCTGTTGGACATCGTTTGCCAGAACCCCCATGTCGACATCGCTCAACTGCTTGAATCGGACAGCTTTTCCTATGCGAAGCCGTCCGGCCAGGAAGAGGTCTCTGCTCAATTTGCCGAGTTTCAGATTTAGGATCTGAAATGAGCGCATTCGACCGTTTCGCCCCTTTCATTCAGGATTTTATCTTCAGCCACGAATGGGAGAACCTTCGTGGCATCCAGGTTGCCGCCGCCGAGGCGATCTTCGACACGGACGATAACGTCCTGCTTACCGCGTCTACTGCATCGGGGAAAACCGAGGCGGCGTTTTTCCCTATCCTTACCGAGTTTTGGGAAAACCCGCCCTCATCGGTGGGAGCCCTCTACATTGCCCCGTTGAAGGCCCTTATCAACGACCAGTTTCTTCGGCTCACCGATTTATGCGAAGAAGCCGATATTCCTGTGTGGCGATGGCACGGCGATGTTTCGGCTTCTCAGAAAAATCGCCTCATGAAACAGCCTTCGGGCATCTTGCAGATAACCCCGGAATCGCTCGAGAGCCTTCTTATGCACAAGCATATGGCCATCGGCAAGCTGTTCGGCGACTTGCGCTATATCGTCATCGACGAGGTTCACTCGCTGTTGCGAGCCGACCGCGGCGGTCAAACCATGTGCCTTATTGAACGATTGGGCAGGCAGGCGGGCGTGCGTCCTCGGCGTATCGGTCTATCGGCAACCGTGGGAAAGCCGGAGCTCGTTGGCGCTCTGCTTTCCGCCGGAACGGGAAGGAAAACGCTTATTCCTCGTTTTCAGGAGCCTAAGCACCCTTGGCGTATCTCGATGGAGCATTTCTACGTTTCCGGCCCTCAGGCACCCGAGCGTGATTTCCAGAGCTCCCATTCCGATGATGTCGAGATACTCGGGGTTGAAGATGTTTCTGTGCGTTCGCTCCCCGAGCATGCCGGTTCCGCAGCGAATGGAGCTGGGGTTGAGTGCGGATCTTCTCTATGCAGCCCTGATTCGACCCTTCCCCAAGAAGGCAGCCTGGCTCGATTGGACTCGGTGGAAGACGCAGCCGGTGTTCATGCCCCCGATTTCGCCACGGACATCGCTCCTAAATACGCCGACCCAGGATATGGCTACCTGTTCGAGCATACGCGCGGAAGGAAGTGCCTGATATTCTCGAACAGCCGTGAAGAGGCTGAGGCAATCACCACCACGCTGCGCTCATACTGCGAGGCCCGCCACGAGCCCGATCGTTTCCTGATCCACCACGGTAACCTCTCTTCTACCTATCGGGAAACCGCCGAAGACCTGATGAAGGATGATTCGGTGGACCTTACCACTGTCACTACGGCCACCTTGGAGCTGGGCATCGACATCGGCAAGTTGGAGCGAGCATTCCAGGTAGATGCACCGTTCACGGTTTCCTCGTTCCTGCAGCGTATGGGCAGAACGGGAAGAAGGGACCTTCCGCCCGAGATGTGGTTCGTTATACGGGAAGACGAGCCGGAACCGCGCACGCTTATGCCCGACACCATTCCTTGGAAGCTCTTGCAGGGGATCGCCCTTGTTCAGCTGTATCTGGAGGAACGTTGGGTTGAACCGCCCCGGTTGGGCAGGATGCCCTTCAGCCTTCTGTACCATCAAACCATGGCAACATTGGCAAGTTGCGGCGAACTCACGCCGCCCCAGCTTGCAGAGCGTGTGCTTACCTTGCCCTATTTCCATCGCATAAGCCTGGATGACTATCGCGTGCTTCTGCGCCACCTGCTGGAAAACGATCAGATCCAAGCCACCGAATCGGGCGGCCTTATCGTTGGCCTTGCTGGCGAGCGCATAACCAACTCCTTCAAGTTCTATGCCGTTTTCCAAGATGACGAGGAATTTTCCGTTCGCTGCGATTCGCAGGAATTGGGCACCGTTGTGCTGCCCCCGCCCGTAGGCGAGAGGTTGGCTATTGCCGGGCACGTATGGCTCGTTGAAGAGATAGACCGAAAGCGCCACCTTGTGTACGTCACCAAGATCAAGGGCAAGGTGCCAGCGTATTTCGGCGAGTGTCCTGGCGATATAAACACGAGAATACTCGAGCGTATGCGCTTGGCCTTGCAGGAGCAGCAGACGTACCCCTACTTGATGAAAAACGCCCGCGCGCGACTTTCCTTGGCTCGCCGCGTCGCAAAGAATGCAGGTGTTGCGGATTCGCCCCTGATCAACCTTGGTGGCGACAGTTGGGCCTTGTTCCCCTGGTTGGGAACCTATGCCTTCATGGCATTGGAGCGCTTCCTGAAGGTTCGCTGCGCAGAAGCCCTTAACCTTCGCGGCCTCGATTCCTATCGCCCGTATTACTTGCAGTTCCGTATGGATGCGGGCCCAGAAGAGTTCTTCGAAACCCTGGGTAAAGAGGCTTCAATAGCCATAGATCCTATGGAGCTGGTATACCCAGGCGAAGTGCCCTACTTCGAGAAATACGACCTGCTGTTGCCGAAGGAGCTGGTGCGAAAGGGTTTTGCCTTCGGTGTGCTGGATATTCAGGGTATGCTCGAACGCGTTGAGGACTGGACTGGGGTAGAAGCCGCAAGCCCACAATACAAGAAGACCTCCTAATAAGGAGGTCTTCTTTCGTCTATTAGGCTGAAGAGATTTCTACAGATGTGCCTGAACAAGCTTGGGCCTGAAGCCGTTCTGCTCCAGCGCATCGACGATCTTATGCTTGTGCTCGGTGCCGAATGCCTCGATGGTAACCCGAAGCTCCACGGCCGCATTGCGGTTGGCGCTGACGAACTGGTTGTGCTCAAGGCGCACAACGTTGCCATTGGCATCGGCGATGGTCTGGGCCACACGAACCAGCTCGCCGGGGCGGTCGGGCAGAAGAACCGAAACCGTGAAGATTCGGTCGCGCTGGATAAGGCCATGCTGCACCACGGTAGACATGGTGATCACGTCCATGTTGCCGCCGGAAAGGATAGAGACGATCTTCTGGTCCTTCACGTCAAGGTGCTTCAACGCGGCAATGGTAAGAAGACCAGAGTTCTCCACGATCATCTTGTGGCTTTCCACCATGTCCAGGAAGGCAACGATAAGCTCGTCGTCTTCCACAGTGATGATGTCGTCGATGTTCTCCTGGATGTAGGGGAATATGTTGTCGCCGGGCTCCTGCACCGCGGTACCGTCGGCAATGGTGTTCACCTTGGGGAGCTTTACCACATGGCCGGCCTCGAGGCTCGCCTTCATGCAAGCGGCACCTGCAGGCTCAACGCCGATGACCTTGATGCGCGGGTTCAGCATCTTCGCCAAGGTGGAAACGCCCGTGGCAAGCCCGCCGCCACCGATGGGAACCAGGATGTAGTCGACCAAGGGAAGCTCCTGCACGATCTCCATCGCGATAGAGCCTTGGCCTGCGGCAACGATGGGGTCGTTGAAGGGGTGGATGAAGGTGAGGCCGCGCTCTTCGGCTACCTTCAGCGCGTGCTCGTATGATTCATCGTACACATCGCCGGCAAGAATCACCTCGGCACCCTGTTCCTTGGTGCGCTCCACCTTGATAAGCGGGGTAGTGGTGGGCATGACGATGGTGGCGGGCACGCCGTACTTGCGAGCCGCATAGGCAACGCCCTGCGCATGGTTGCCGGCAGAAGCGGTGATCAGGCCGCGCTCGCGCTCTTCATCGGTGAGCGTGCTGATTTTGTAATAGGCGCCGCGAACCTTGTATGCGCCGGTGCGCTGCATGTTCTCGGGCTTCAGGTACACCTCGTTGCCGGTTTCCTTGCTGAAGTGATGGCTGTAGATCAGCTTCGTCTCCTGCGTGACTTCCTTGACCTTTTTGGCTGCTTCTTCGAATGTGTTGAGCGTCAGCATGGGTGTCCTTTGTCTTTTTCGGTTTTGGGGCTGTTGGATGAGCCGCGGTCTTGGCGAAAGAGTACTATGGATGCAAATACCCCATCGCGTGACGTTAATTATGCGCCACCTTTCCCAAGGAGGAAACCATGCATTCCATCAGCACCGAAAAAGCACCTGCGGCAATCGGCCCTTACTCCCAGGGAGTTGTGGTTAACGGACTGCTGTTTGCCTCTGGCCAGATTGCGCTCGATCCCAAAACCGGCGAGCTTGTTGGCTCTACCATCGAAGAGCAAGCCGCCCAGGTTATGAAGAACGTAGCTGCTCTTCTTGCGGCTGCGGGCACCGATTTCGACCACGTGGTTAAAACCACCTGCTTCTTGGAGGACATCTCCGACTTCGCCAAGTTCAACGCGGTATACGCCGAGTCGTTCGGCCAGAAGCTGCCCGCTCGCAGCGCGGTCGGCATCGACAAGCTGCCCAAGGGCGCCCTGGTCGAGGTCGAGGTTATCGCCGCGGTCGAGGAATAACAGCGGTTTTGAGCGAAGGGAAGCTGATAATCATCCCCACGCCTTTGGGGAATTTGGGCGATGTGACCCAGCGCACACTGGATGCCATTCGCGCATGCGATGTGCTGTGCTGTGAGGACACCCGGGTAACCGGCAAGCTGCTTACGGCCTTGGGGCTCTCAAAACGCCTTGAGCGTTTGGATGAAGCCGCCGTCTCCAAGCGCGCCGGCCAAGTTGTCCAGCGCATTTTGAATGGGGAGGTTATCGGCTTCGCCTCCGATGCGGGCATGCCTGGGGTTTCCGATCCGGGCCAGCGCTTGGTTGATGCTGCGCGCAACGCCGGCGTTGCCGTGGAGGTTCTTCCCGGGGGTACCGCCGTTGCCACTGCGTATGTGGCCAGCGGTTTTCCCACTCAAACCTTCTATTTCGGTGCCTTCTTCCCGCGCAAAGGCGGAGATCGCAAGCGCATCCTTAGCAGCCTGAGCTCCCTGGATGCCGCGTTGGTTTTCTACGAAAGCCCCCAACGTCTTGTTTCTGCTTTGGCCTCTATCGCAGAAGAGCTGCCTTTTCGCCGAGTTGCCGTCTGCCGCGAGCTCACTAAGCTCCATGAAGAGGTTTTTCGCGGCACTGCGCCTGATGTACATGCCGAATTCGCAACCCGTGCGTCAACGGCTCCCATAAAAGGGGAGATCGTTATCGTGATCGATGCGCCATCGGGTGAAGAAGCCCTAGCCGCGCATTCCCTGAGCCACGACGATGCTGAAAAGCGTGCGGCAGAGCTGCTTGCAGAAGGAACGCTGACGAACAAAGGGATCTCGAAGCAGCTGCGCGCCGAATTCGGGCTTTCCCGCAACGAAGCTTACGATCTGGTCCTATCGCTCTCCAAGACCCAAGGATAGCCTAGGTTCTGGCTGGCTGCTTTACTGATACGGTAAATATGCAACGCGGCGTTGCTTATTTCGCTTCCTGCAGCCATATGCTAAGGTTCCGCATTATCCGAAAGTCCGAAAAGGCGGTGCATTCCTGGCATGCTCGATGCTAAGTACGAATCCCTGCAACAGACCCTTCGTTCGTACGGCTCTGTTGCAGTGGCGTTTTCCGGTGGCGTGGATTCAAGCCTGTTGGCTTACGTTGCCCATCAGGTTCTAGGGAGCTCTGCCGTTGCCATAACTGCTCGTGCTGCAGTTGTGCCTGCTAGAGAGCTTGTAGATGCAGCAGCTTTCTGCAAAAACCACGGCATCAGGCACGTTACCTGCGAGCCGAATCCCTTTTCAAAGGAAGAGGTTCGCTTCAATGCGCCGAACCGATGCTACGTGTGCAAGAAGGTCATCTTCGGCGAGCTGATGGCCACCGCTGCACAATTGGGCATCACCACCATTGCGGATGGCTCGAATCTCGATGATTTGGGGGATTACCGCCCTGGACTGAAGGCATTGGAGGAACTTCGGGTTAAAAGCCCCTTGCGGGAAGCGGGCTTTACCAAAGCCGATATCCGCGAGCTTTCACATGAGCTTGGCTTGCCAACGTGGAACAAGCAATCGAACGCATGCCTTGCCACGCGTTTCCCCTACGGCGAAGAGCTGACCCTTGCCCGGCTGACCCAGGTAGACCAGGCGGAGGAGTCCTTGGCAAGCCTTGGATTCTCTCAGCTTCGCGTTAGGGCTCATGGGGAAGTTGCGCGTATCGAGGTGCCGCTCGATCAGGTCGAGCAGCTTGTCCATGAGCCCACCCGCTCCGAAATAGTGAATAAATTGAAGCAACTCGGTTTTGCCTACGTGACGCTCGACCTTTCTGGGTATCGTACAGGAAGCATGAACGAGCAGTTGGGGAGGTAATAGTGACACAGAGCACCGAGTCGAATAAGCGGGTTATCTGCGCAATGAGCGGCGGAGTGGACAGCTCCGTTGCGGCGAAACTGTTGGTGGATTCCGGCTTCGATGTGATGGGCGTCACCATGAAGCTCTTCGACGATGACGGCGTTGTTCTGGAAGAGGGAAGCAGAACCTGCTGCTCGCTGGAAGATGTTGAGGATGCCCGTAGCGTGGCGTTTCGCCTGGGCATTCCTTACCACGTGTTCAACTACCGCGACAGCTTCGGCACCTATGTGGTAGACAAATTCTGCAGCAGCTACCTAGAGGGGCTAACGCCCAACCCCTGCATCGATTGCAACCGCTACCTCAAGTTCGGCGCTTTGCAGCAGAGGCGCGAAGAGTTGGGCTACGACTACGTTGCCACCGGGCATTACGCGCGCCGGTCCTACAACCCTTCCACGGGAAGGTACCTGCTGAAGAAGGGTTTGGACCCCAAGAAAGACCAGAGCTATGTTCTGTACCATCTTACCCAGAGCCAACTTGCCCATATGCTCTTCCCGGTTGGCGAGCTGTCTAAACCCGAGGTTCGCGAAGTTGCCCGAAGTGCAGGCTTGGCGAATGCCGAAAAGCTCGAAAGCCAAGATATTTGCTTTGTGCCAGACGGCGACTATGCCGGCTTTATCAAGCGACATACCGGCCAAAGCTTCGAACCCGGCCCCATCGTCGATGAATCCGGCAAGGTGCTGGGCACCCATGCGGGCTTGCCCTGCTATACCATCGGCCAGCGAAAGGGGCTAGGGGTTGCCGTGGGGGAGCCGCTGTTCGTTTTGGCGAAGAACGCCCGCACGAACGCCATCACCGTGGGCCCGGCATCCTCTGCCGCATTCACCAGGATCTACGCTTCCGAGGTGAACCTTGTCTCTGTTGCCGCTATCGAGGAGCCCATCCGCGTTCAGGCGAAGGTGAACTACCGTTCCTGCCCGAAAGAGGCAACTGCTCACATGGAAGGCAAAACCCTTGTGGTTCAGCTCGATGAGCCGGTACGCGCCGTTGCGCCTGGTCAATCTATCGTTCTGTACCAAGATGATGTAGTGGTCGGCGGCGGAACCATCGAACGGGCGGAATAGGCGCTGCCACCATGATCTACTTGGACAATGCAGCAACCACAAAGATGGACCCAGCAGTTCTGGAGGCAATGCTTCCGTATCTGACGGACAGTTTCTGCAACCCATCGGCACAGTATTCCCCTGCGCAAAGGGAAAAGATGGCGCTTGAGCAGGCTCGGGGCTACATTGCAAGCACGCTCAATGCGCAGCCGCGCGAAATCTACTTCACTTCTGGGGGCACCGAATCCGACAACTGGGCCCTGAAGGGCATAGCCCTCGCAAATGCCGGTAAGGGCAATCATGTGGTGGTCTCTGCCATCGAGCATCATGCGGTATTGAATTCCGCTTGCTGGCTGGAGCGCAATGGCTTCGAGATTTCGTATGCGCCAGTCGGCCCAGACGGCATCGTTGATGTTGAGGCCTTCGCCCGATTGGTCCGCCCCGATACCGTGCTTTGCTCGGTGATGCTGGTGAACAACGAGGTGGGCACCATTCAGCCCATAAAGGAGCTGGCGCGTATAGCCCATGAGGCAGGCGCCTTGTTCCATTCCGATGCCGTTCAGGCCTACGGTCATATGCCTGTCAACGTAACGGATTTGGGCATCGATGCCCTTTCCGCCTCTGCCCATAAGCTGCATGGACCTAAGGGGTGCGGTTTCCTTTACTGCAAAAGGGGAGTGGCGATCGATGCCTTCATCCACGGCGGCGCGCAAGAGCGGGGGTTCCGTGCTGGCACCGAAAACCTTGCGGCCATTGCGGGGATGGAACAGGCGGCGTGCTTAGCCTACGGCAAGTGCGAAGCTGACGGGAGCCACCGTCATGCCTGGCAGCACGCGGAATCGCTTAACCGTCTTATGCGGCAAGAGATCGGCCGTCGCATTCCGGATGTTCGATTCAACGGCAGCCCCGATCGATGCGCACCCTACATCCTCAGCGCTTCATTCGAAGGTGTATCGTCCGAGACTCTGCTGTTGCTGCTTGACCAAAAGGGCATCTGCGCATCGGCTGGGTCTGCCTGCGCTTCAGGTTCGCTGGACCCCAGCCACGTGCTCCTGGCCATGGGCTTGCCCCATCAGCAGGCAACGGGAACGCTTCGGTTCTCCTTTTCTTCGAGTACCACTGCCGAAGAGGTGCTTTGCTGCTGCGAAGGCTTAGAGCAGGCGGTGGCGCACCTTCGCCGGTCTTTCGGAAAGGGGCAAGAATGAGCGAAGACGTTTGCCTCAGCAAAGAACAGGTATTGCAGGCTCGCGCTAAGGGCACGACATCCCTTGCCAGCGCTAATACAGGCAGCACCGGCACCCTGCGCCTGCACGTTCTCGCCAGCGGCAGCAAGGGAAATGCCGCCATTGTGGAAAACACGCGCACGGGCCAAGGCCTGCTGATAGACGCAGGCATCTGCAAAAGGGATGTTCTCTCACGCGCAGAAGAGGCCGGCTTTCCGCTGGAAAACCTCAAGGCCACACTTATCACGCACGAGCACTCTGACCACGTGAAGGGGCTCGGCGTGCTGTACCGCGAATTCGCCAAGCGCAACCTTGAAGTGCCGCTTTACGTGAACGAGGACTCGAAGTGGGCCTCCAAGGCGATTCGCGAGCTTGACGGCATCGCCGAGATCAAAGGGCTCGATGAAGGCCAGCAGCTTTCCCTGGCCGGCTTGCAGGTTGCTCCTTTCGCCACCTCACACGACTCCATCAGCTCGTTTGGGTTCCGCATCTGGGACGGCTTGGACTGCCTTGGTTACATGACCGATACGGGAATCGTGACGGAGGCCGCCCACGAGGCGCTTGTCGGTTGCCGCATCCTTGCCATCGAGGCCAATCACGACCCGAACATGCTGGAAAACGGTCCGTACCCCTACCATCTGCAACAACGCGTTGCTTCTGACCTGGGGCATTTGAGCAACGACCAGTCTGCCGATGAGCTGCGCAGCCTGCTGCATCCCGGCCTTCAGCAGGTGATGGCAATGCACATCTCGGAAAACAACAACACCTATCGCCTTCCCGTCGAAGCACTGCGCTCAGTTATCGACGAAGAAGGGCACGGCACATCGGTTGCCTGCGCCTACCAAAACAGGCTGGTGTCTTGCTAGCCAATAAAGGCCCGAGCTGGGCTAGTGCTTAGCTAGATCCGCAAGCGTAACGCCGTCTACATATTCTTCGATCACGCGATCGAGCCCCGCCCAAAAGCGAACCGCGTTGCACTCGTTGCCGCGTTCGCAGCCGGTCTCAAGCGCTTGGCAGGCAACGGGGATGGTAGTGCCCTCAACAGCCCGCAGCACATCGCCGGCTTTTATCTGCTCCATCGGCTTCGCCAGGCTGTAGCCGCCGTTCTTGCCGCGCATTCCTTTGATGAGCCCAGCTTGGGTTAGCGGTCTAACCAACTGCTCTAGGTACTTTTGGGAAATCCCCTCGAACTCGGCGACTTCGCGCAGGGAAACCTTGTCGTTTTCATCCCTCTGGGCAAGATCGATCATCAAGCGCATGGCGTAGCGGCCTTTGGTTGATATGAGCATAGGGTTCCTTTCCCAAGCGTATCGAGGGTCTTCGCCGTGCGTCCGTTTGCGTTTATCGCAAATAGGCGTGCGCGCCTTGACATTGCCCCCAGAGCGTTTATCTTAATCCTAGCAAACTAGTATGATTAACGAAAGGCAAGCATGATGTCAGGCGCTGATTCACTTCTTTCCGTACAGGGGATAAACGTCTCGGTGGACGAAAAGCCCATCCTTCGCGGCATCGACCTTAACGTTGGTGCTGGCGAGACCCATGTTGTGATGGGCCCCAATGGTGCCGGCAAATCCACCCTCGGACGCGTTGTCATGGGCGACCCGGAGTACACCCTGGATTCCGGCACCATCATGTTCGATGGGCACGACATCACCAACCTTTCCCCTGACAAGCGCTCCCGCGCCGGGCTGTTCCTCAGCTTCCAGGCTCCTACCGAGATCCCCGGAGTTCCCGTATCCAGCTTCCTGCGCGCCATGGTGGCCGACCGCGAAGGCTTCGACATGAAGGGCAAGCAGTTCCGCAAGCACGTTCGTGCACTGGCAAGCGAGCTCAGCTTCGATTCCTCTTATCTGGATCGAGAGCTGGGCGTCGGTTTTTCCGGCGGCGAGAAGAAGAAGCTCGAGATGTTGCAGCTGCTTCTTCTGGCACCCAAGCTGGCATTCCTGGACGAAACGGACTCGGGCCTCGACGTGGACGCCTTGGGCGTTGTTTCCCGCGGCATCGATACCTACAAGCGCAACACGGGCGGTGCGCTCGTTATCATCACGCACAACACGCGCATTCTCGAGCACCTCAGCGTCGACCGCGTGCATGTGGTAGTGAAGGGCCGCATCGTGGCGGAAGGCGATGCCTCGCTTATCGCCGAGATCGACGAGAAGGGCTTCGATCGCTTCGAGCGTGAAGCCGCCGCTGCAGAATAGGGGGCTGCCGTGTCGAAGAATCGCACTCAGGTCGATGACGTCGATCGCAGCTTGTACGACTTCCGCTATGCGGACGCCGTCGCAGGCAAGCTCGCCGCCGGCCTGACCCCTGAAATCGTTCAGGAGATATCCCAGAAAAAGGAAGAACCGGCTTGGATGCTGGAGTTCCGCCTTAAGTCGCTTGAAACCTACCATTCCATGGGCAAGCCCGATTGGGGCCCCTCCATCGACGGCCTGGATATGGACAACATCGTCACGTACGTCAAGCCGGCTACCGATCAGAAAAGCGATTGGGACAGCCTGCCCGACGATGTGAAAAACACTTTCGACAAGCTGGGGATCCCGGAAGCTGAGCGCTCCTACCTTGCCGGCGTGGGCGCCCAGTACGACTCGGAGCTCGTGTACCACAACATGCAGGACACCGCCTCGAAGATGGGCATCGTGTACTCCGGCATCGAGGAAGCTCTGAAGGAGCCGAAGTGGGAAGAGCTCATCCATGAGAAGTTCATGACGCTCATACCCCCGACCGACCACAAGTTCGCCGCACTTCACGGTGCAGTTTGGTCGGGCGGCAGCTTCGTGTACGTCCCGAAGGGCACCAAGCTCGATTTCCCGCTTCAGAGCTACTTCCGCCTGAACGCCAAGGGCGCCGGGCAGTTCGAGCACACGCTCATCATCGTTGAAGACGACGCCGACCTGCACTTCATCGAGGGATGCAGTGCCCCCAAGTACAACGTGGCCAACCTCCATGCCGGTGCGGTCGAGCTGTTCGTGGGCAAGCGCGCAAAGCTGCGCTACTCGACCATCGAGAACTGGTCGAAGAACATGTACAACCTGAACACCAAGCGCGCCATCGTAGACGAAGGCGGTGCTATCGAGTGGGTAAGCGGCTCGTTCGGCAGCCACGTCGGGTACCTGTACCCCATGAGCATCCTGAATGGCCGGAAGAGCACCTGCACCTTCACCGGCATCACGTTCGCCGGTGCCGGGCAGAACCTCGATACCGGATGCAAGGTTGTACTCAATGCGAAGGACACCTCTGCTGCCATCGAAACCAAATCTATCTCCAAGGGCGGCGGCATCTCCACCTTCCGCAGCTCCGTGGTTGCGACGGAGAAGGCAAGCGGATCTGCCGCATCGGTTTCCTGCCAGTCGCTCATGCTGGACGACCAAAGCCGCTCGGACACCATTCCGGCCATGGACATTCGCTGCAAGAACGTCGATATCGGGCACGAGGCCACCATCGGCCGCATCGGCGACGACAAGGTTTTCTATCTTATGAGCCGCGGCATTTCCGAGGAAGAGGCGCGGGGGATGATCGTCAACGGCTTCGCCGACCCCGTTTCCAAAGAGCTGCCGCTTGAGTACGCGGTAGAAATGAACAACCTCATCAAGCTAGAGATGGAAGGAGCGATTGGCTAATGGCGCACACTACCGAATACACCGAGGCCCCGGCTTCGGCGAACGCCATGCCTGCACCTACCTGGCACAGGCTGAAGGTAAGCGATGCCGAAGTGATGCTTCCCGCTTGTCAGCCCATCGAGTCATGCGTCAGTTTCGAGCTTGACGGGGTTACGCTCGTTGACTGCGAAAACGATGACTTCACTCCTTTCGATTCCGCTCTTTCGGCGTTCCAGGAAGAGCTCGACGCTCAGGCGGGCAGCCAACGCCCTAGGGCAGTTGAGACTGCCGCCCAGCAGGTTGAGGAAACCGGCAATTTGGACTTGCCTGCGCTTTCGCTGTATCAACGCGAAGCAGTTCTGCAAGAGATTTGCGGCAGCGTTGCCGATACGTTCTGCACGGGCATGGGGGATGAAGCGTATTCGTTCTTGCGCGAGGTTGCCGGTGGCCGCACCGTTCTTGTTGCCCCAGCGGAAAGCGATTGCTCGGCCACAATCCGCATCGCTGCGGTCGAGGGCGCATCTTCTGCTGCCTGCGTTGACGTGGTGGCAGAAGCCGGGTCTACGCTTAAGCTGCTCATCTCGTATGAAGGTGAGATCCATCAGGGCTTCGTCGGCAGCGGCCTTCGCGTATTTGCCGCAAAGGGCTCCAGGGTAGAGGTGCATTCCGTCCAATCACTTACGGGCGACGTCACGGTATTCGATGACTCCGGTTATGTGTTGGAGCCTGCTGCGCATGTGGTCGTTACCCATCGCGTGCTTGGCGCCGCAAAGGCATTTACCGGCCTGGCGGCAGATCTGAGGGGCGAAGCTTCGCGCATCGATGTTGCCACTCGCTACATTGGCGCATCCCAGCAGCAGCGCGACTTCAACTATTCCGTTAAGCAGAGGGGCAAATGCACCGAAAGCTCCATGGACGCGAACGGGGTGCTCTCCGGTTCCTCAAAGAAGACGTTGCGCGGCACCATCGATTTCGTACATGGGTGCAAGGGGTCGGTCGGCAATGAGCGCGAAACCGTTCTTCTGGCCGATGACGAAGTCGAGAACAAAACCGTTCCGGTGATCCTGTGCGACGAAGATGACGTTATGGGCAACCATGGCGCAACCATCGGCCACGTTCGCCCCGAGCAACGTTTCTACCTTAACTGCAGGGGTCTCTCCGACGCGGCCATCGAATCGCTGTTCTCCGCTGCGGCCATCGAGGAAGCATACCTGGAGTTCGACGATCAGAAGGTTCGTCATCAGATCGAGCTCCTTGCCGCCGAGCGCGGGGTCGATATGTCGGCTCTTTCCGATTACCAGGAACAGGAGGCGTAGCCGATGGAAGCAGAGCAGCTCGCCACCATACAGGCCAACCTCTACAAAGCCGATTTCCCGTTGCTGAAGGCAAACCCGGAGCTTTCGTTCTTGGACAGCGCTGCCACCGCCCAACGTCCAACCAGCGTCCTTGACGCACAGCGCTTTTTCTACGAAACGATGAACGCGAATGCCCTGCGCGGCCTTTACCAGCTATCCGTGCAGGCCACCGAGGCTATCAACGAGTCCCGACAGAACTGCGCGCATTTCATCGGTGCCAGCGATGCTCGCGAGGTTGTGTTTTGCCGGAACACCAGTGAAGCGCTTAACCTGGTTGCCAAAACCTACGGCATGGCGAACCTCAAGGAAGGCGACGAGGTTTGCATCACCATCATGGAGCATCATTCCAACCTTATCCCCTGGCAGCAGGCCTGCCGCGCCACCGGCGCCAAGCTCGTCTACCTCTACCCAGACGAAAACGGCGTCATCACGCCCCAGGAAATGGATGCCAAGATAGGGGAGCGCACTAAGATCGTCTCGGCTACGCAGGTCTCTAACGTTCTAGGAATAGAGAACCCCATTGCCGAAATGGCGAAGCGGGTTCACGCTCATGGCGGCGTGATGGTGGTCGATGGCGCGCAGTCCGTTCCCCATAAGCAGGTATCCGTAAAAGACCTCGGCGCCGATTTCTTCGCCTTCTCCGGGCACAAGGTTTTCGGGCCGTTCGGCATCGGCGTGCTGTGGGGCAAGCTCGAATTGCTGGAATCCATGCCCGCCTTCCTCACCGGCGGCGAGATGATAGACAGCGTCACGCAAACCGATGCCGTATGGGCTCCTGTCCCCGAGAAGTTCGAGGCCGGGACGCAGGACGCCGCCGGCATCTATGCCACCTCCCGCGCGCTTGATTACGTGAACGAAAAGGGCATTGCGGCCCTTGAAGCACGCGAAGGATTGCTGATGCGCTATCTGATGGAGCGCATGCAGCAACTGCCCTATGTGAGCATCATCGGATCGCCGGACCCCGCCATGCACTATGGCGCGCTGAGTTTTAATGTTTCCGACATCCACCCTCACGACGTTTCAAGTATCCTCGATGGATGCAACGTGGCCATCAGGGCCGGGCATCATTGCGCGCAGCCGCTCTTGGCATGGTTGGGCGTGGAGTCCTGCTGTCGAGCCTCCGTCGCGTTCTACAACGACAAATCCGATGTCGATGCCCTGATCCAGGGCCTGGAAACAGTTTGGAGCATGTTCCATGGCTAATGCGCCAGTTGGCAATATCTACACTGCAGCACTGATGCAGCACAACTCCCACCCGGACTACAAGTACCAAATGGAAGGCTGTACGTGCTCGCATGAGGGCGTGAACCCCAGCTGCGGCGACGAGCTCACCCTTCAGCTGCGCATCGAAAACGACGTTATCGAGGAAGCCTCGTTCGTTGGAAGCGGATGCGCGGTTTCCCAGGCTTCGGCCGATATGATGGCGGACCTGATCACCGGGGAAACCGTCCAAGAGGCGAAGCGCCTTGTGGGGCTGTTTCTTGGGATGATCCGCGGCGAAGAGCTCAGCGAAGAAGACCGGGAAGACCTCGACGAAGCTGCGGAGCTTGAAGGCATTTCCCGCATGCCCGCACGCGTGAAATGCGCCGAGTTGGCATGGCGAACGCTCGAGAAACTGCTGTCGGACAAATAGCCGATACCCGTTCACCGAGCAGAGAGACTACAAGGCGAAGCTTAACGCTTCGCCTTGCTTGTTCAGATTAGAGTAGGGAATGCGACGTCCGTCGCTTTTTGTTTATAGGATCCCGGAAGAGGGGCATGCCAATGGAAATGATAGGGTTCCTTATCCTGTTCCCCCTTGTGATTGCAGGGCTCATCGTGGTCATCCGCGCTACCAAGCCGCGCAACATCATCGTGTGCGTAGGCTCCGCGGCAATAGCCGTAGCCTCGGTGGCGTTCGTGGTCATGAACCTGGGCACAACAGGAACATACTTCAGCTTCCAATCGAGCATCGTGGACTACGCCTGCCTGGCCATCAGCGTGATCATAGGCATTACCATCATCTGCTTCGGCGTGAAGTACAGAAACGTTGCCGCAATCCTCTTGGCCATCGTCCAGCTTGCGGGCTCCTTGGTGTTCGAGTTCGTTTTCGCGCACGACCTTAGCTGCACCAAAGCGCTCTACTTCGATTCGCTTTCGCTGATCATGGCTCTCATCATCGGCGTTATCGGAACGGGCATCTGCGTTTACTCCATCGGCTATATGCACGACTTCTACTTCGGCATCCATCACCCCGATACCGAAATGCCCGATCGCCGTCCCACGTTCTTCGCCCTGATGTTCGTGTTCCTCTCGGCCATGTACGGCATCATCTTCTTCAACAACCTCATTTGGCTCTTCACGGCCTGGGAGGTTACCACCGTTTGCTCGTTCCTTCTTATCGGCTTCACCAAGACAGACGAAGCCATCAGGAACTCGTTCAGGCAGATCATCATGAACCTCGTGGGTGGCCTCGCTTTCCTTGGGGCCCTGTACTACCTGGCCATCAACTTCAACTGCATCGACTTCACCGACTTCATTGTTTTGGGCACCCTGGCGCCTACCATGGTGGTCTTGCCGCTCACGTGCCTGAGCCTTGCCGGAATCACCAAGGCGGCTCAGATGCCGTTCCATACCTGGCTGCTGGGGGCAATGGTTGCGCCTACGCCCACTTCCGCCTTGCTGCATTCCTCCACCATGGTTAAGGCCGGCGTATTCATGCTCATCAAGTGCGCGCCTATATATGCCGTCTCCTTCGCACCGTCGCTGCTGGTCATCCTCGTAGGCGGGCTTACGTTCATGCTCTGCTCGTTCATGGCCATCTCGCAGCACAACGGAAAGCGCGTGCTGGCTTATTCCACCATCGCGAACCTGGGTCTTATCACCGCATGCGCCGGCGTAGGAACCGCCGAAGCCATCTGGGCGGCAATCTTCCTGGTTATCTTCCATGCAATCGCGAAGAGCCTGCTGTTCCTCTGCGTTGGCACTGCCGAGCATCACATCGGCTCGCGCGATATCGAGGACATGGACCTGCTGTTCGAGCGCATGCCGCGCCTTTCGCGCATGATGATCGTCGGCATCATGATCATGTTCCTTGCGCCGTTCGGCATGCTCGTTGCGAAATGGGCAACGCTCGTATCCTTCGTGGACACGCGCCAGTTCGCCCTTCTGCTTATGCTTGCGTTCGGATCCGCGGCAACCTTCATGTTCTGGGCTAAATGGCTGGGCAAGCTGGCCGGCATCACCGGCACGCCCGAGAGCATCGAGCAAACCGTGCATTGGAGCGAATGGATAGCCACAATGACGTTCACCGTTATGGCTTTGGCAAGCTGCGCATGCATTCCGCTCATCTCCGACTACCTGGTGGAACCCTATGTCGGCTCCGTGCTGGGAATCGCCATCCAGCCCATTCTCTCAGACGATCTGTACACCTGCGGCGTCATCGTGGTTGTGCTGGCTATCGTCCTCCTGGGCGGAATGCGCAAGTTCAGGAAATCGATGCGCAAAACCGATGTGTACCTTTCCGGGGTCTCTGCCGATAACGCGAACCGCACGTTCATCAATTCGCTTTCGGTTCCCCAGGAAGCAACTGCTAGAAACTGGTACCTGGAATCGGTGTTCGGCGAAAGCAAGATACGCCCCATCGGCAACATATGCTGTTACCTGCTGCTGGTTGCAGCCTTTGGGTGGGCGGCGTATTGCTCGGTAGTAACCTTGGGCATCCTGTAAGGAAGAGGGGAGTACAAGAATGGAAACAGCTATAACCATCCTCATCACCCTTCTGGGTTCGGCGGCCTTTGCGATTGTCGCCACGATTGCCGGCTGCCTGCTTTCCGGTATCGACCGCAAGGTTACGGCGCGAATGCAGGGAAGGGTAGGGCCGTCTATCCTGCAGCCGTACTACGACGTGCGAAAGCTGCTGATGAAGGAAAACGCAGGTGCCAACTCGGCCATCGGCACATATGTCTTCTGGGCGCTTATCTTCACCTTCGTGGCCGGCGGCATATTCTTCACCGGCGGGAACATCCTGCTGTGCGTATTCGTTATCACGCTGGCAGAGATGCTCTTCATCATGGCGGCCTATGCGTCGCGCTCGCCTTTTTCCGAGGTCGGTGCCCATCGCGAAACGCTTCAGGTCATGGCCTATGAGCCCATGGTCTTGCTGCTGGCTGTTGCGTTCTATCTTTCGGTGGGAAGCTTCGACGTCAGCGCAATACTGCATGTGCCCAGCCCCATCATCGGGTCGTGCATCGGCGTGTTCATTGCCATGCTCTTCATCCTTACCATCAAATTGCGTAAGTCGCCCTTCGACCTTTCCTATTCGCATCACGCCCATCAAGACCTGGTAAAAGGCGTCACCACGGAAATGTCCGGCAAGGTTCTTGCTCAGGTAGAGATCATGCATTGGTGCGAGAACGTCCTGTTCCTGGCATGGATCGCACTGTTCTTCATCTGGAACAACCCGGTTTGCATTGCCGCGGTGGTGGTTGCCCTTGTGCTGGTCTATTTCCTTGAGATCTGGATCGACAACAACTTTGCCCGCGTTAAGTGGCAGTTGCTTTTGAAGTCGGCCTGGATCGTCACGCTCGTTTTTGCCGGCATCAACATCGCCCTGCTCGTTTACCTGTAAGGAGAACCAATGTCGTATCTATCTAAATCTCCTTGGATCATCCATTACGATGCCTCGAGCTGCAACGGGTGCGATATCGAGGTGCTTGCGGCACTTACCCCGCTCTTCGACGCGGAACGATTCGGCGTGGTGAACACCGGCAACCCCAAGCATGCCGACATCTTCCTGGTTACCGGAGGCGTTAACGAGCGGAACATCGAAGTCGTCAAAGAGATATACGACCAGATGCTTGAGCCCAAAGTGGTTGTGGCTTGCGGTATCTGTGCCTGCTCTGGCGGTATCTTCCGCGATTGCTACAACGTTATCGGCGGCGTGGATCAGGCTATTCCCGTCGACGTGTACGCTCCCGGATGCGCGGTCAGGCCTGAGGCGATAATCGACGCAGTCGTCGAAGGGGTTGCGATCCTAGAGGAAAAGGCAAAGCAGATGAAGAATCAGGAAAGGGGTGCTTAAGGGAATGGTAATCCAGCAGGTTTTCCGGTCTATCGATCTAGCGCAGCTTATCGATACCAGCAAGCAATTCAAAGAAGACGGCTATCGCTTGGCCCAGCTTCACCCCGTGCTTGAGCGCGATGACTCCATTACGCTTTTCTATACCTTTGTCAAAGACGCAGAGGTCGTGAACATCAAGGTACCGAACATCCAGAAGGGGGTAACTGAAGTCCCCTCGGTTACGGAGATGTTCCTTACTGCCTTTGTGTTCGAGAACGAGGCGCATGACCTATTCGGCGTTAACGTCGTAGGAAACGTGCTCGATTTCAAGGGCAAGTTCTATGCTTTCGCGGAAGGCGTGGAAGCCCCTATGACCATCATCAGCCAAGAGCAGCTTGCTGCACGCGAAAAGGCTGCGAAGGTAGCCGCCGCAAAGGCAGCCCGTGCAGCGAAGGCCTCAAACGCGCAAGCCAGCCAGACCGAAGACGACATCGAGAAGAAGCTCGCAGGGATGGACCCAGAGAAAGCCGCCAAAGTGCGTGCTGCCATGGAGGCAAAAGCAAAGAAGGCCGCTGAAGCGGAAAAGGCCAAGGCATCAAAAGACCTGGAAGCGAAGCTGGCGGCCATGGATCCTGAAAAGGCAGCCAAGGTGCGTGCCGCCATGGAAGCGAAGGCGAAGAAGGCCGGTTCAGCCTCCGCTGAGCTTAAGAAGGAAGGCGAGTAGTTATGGGCAAAGCTCAAGTGATTCCTTTCGGCCCGCAGCACCCTGTTCTGCCCGAGCCGTTGCATCTCGACTTGGTTGTTCAAGACGAAACGGTTGTGGATGTCCTGCCGCAGATCGGCTTTGTGCATCGCGGCCTGGAAAAGCTCGTTGAGACCCGCGACATCCATCAGTACATCTATGTTGCAGAGCGTATTTGCGGCATCTGCGCCTTTGGCCATAGCTACGGATACGCCCAAACGGTAGAGCAACTGATGGGAGCCGAGGTTCCTATGCGCGCCGAATACCTTCGCACCATCATGCACGAGCTCTCGCGTATCCATTCGCACCTTCTTTGGATGGGCCTTGCCGCCGATGCCTTCGGCTACGAGAGCCTTTTCATGCATTGTTGGCGCCTGCGCGAGCGCATACTCGACATCTTCGAGAACGTTGCCGGCGGACGCGTTATCCTTTCGTACACGCTGCTCGGTGGCGTTGCGCGCGATATCGAAGCGCCCACGCTTGCCGGAATCAAAGATACCCTCAATTCCCTTAAGGGCGAGTACTCCGAGATCTGCAACGCTTTCCTGAATGATTCCTCGGTAATGAACCGCACCGTTGGCGTTGGCCTTATCGACGAAGAGCACGCCCGAGAATACGGCATGGTCGGTCCGTTTGCTCGCGCTAGCAATGTGAACAACGATGTTCGGTGCCTAGGCGTAGGCGGATACGGCGAGCTCTCTTCCTTTGAGCCTATCTTGGACACCCAGGGCGACTGCTATGCACGAATCAAGGTTCGCGCACTTGAGGTTCTTCAGTCCATCGATATCGTATGCGAGTTGATCGACAAGATCCCCGATGGCTCGATCTTGAACCCGGTTAAGGGTGCGCCCGACGATGGGTCTGAAGCTTGCAGCATCCTTGAGCAACCCAGAGGCGAGGTGTACTACTATGCTTCCGGCAACGGAACCAAGTACTTGGAGCGCATGCGCATCCGCACGCCCACCTCGACAAACATCGCAGGCATGACCATGGCTCTGAAGGGATGCGATCTCACCGACGTGAACATGATCGTCCTCACCATCGATCCCTGCATCAGCTGCACAGAAAGGTAGACCAATGGGTGGTTTCAAACTTGGCAAAATGACCCTTCGGTCACTGTTCGGCAAGCCGGAGACGGTCCGTTACCCCTTCGAAGAGCCAGAGCATCCCGAAGCCTTGCGTGGGTGCGTGCGCTTCGATGACGCCGATTGCATTTACTGCGGCATTTGCGAAAAGCGTTGTCCCACCAATGCGATTTCGGTTCAGAAAAAGGAAAGCACCTGGTCTATCAACCACTTCGCGTGCATCCAGTGCGAGTCGTGCGTCCGGGAGTGCCCCAAGGGGTGCTTGAAGATGGACCCGGTTATCGTGCATCCGTCTAAAGAAAAGGTTGTGGAGACCTTCCGTAAGCCTGAGCCCAGTGAAGAGGAAAAGGCCGAGCAAGCACGAAAAGAAGCCGAGAAAGCTGCTAGAATCAAAGCAGCAAAGGAAGCCAAGGCAGCCAAGATGCAATCCGAGGCCAGCCAAACCCAGTAGGCATCCTTTGTAGGGAGAATCGGTGTTTCGAACCGGGTCCGAGTGGCCCGGTTCTTTTATGGAGGGCTCGATGGGTCAGGTCAAGCAAGCTGAATATGAGGTTAGCAGCAAGATCGTCACCATACCCAATATCCTTTCCTTCATTCGCCTCTGCATGATCCCGGTGTTCCTTGTTCTCCTGTTCAACGACATGAACCTGGCCGCCACCTTGGTCTTCGCCATTGCGGCCTCCACCGACTGGGTTGATGGGCAGGTAGCCCGTCGCACGAACTCGGTTTCCAAGCTCGGTCAGCTTCTTGACCCCTTTGTGGATCGGCTGCTTATGATTTCCGGTGTAATCGGCTTGCTCGTCATTGGACGCTTGCCTATATGGATCGTCTTGGTGGTTGTTCTTCGCGATCTTCTTATGCTTTGCGGGGGAAGCTACCTTCTGTCTCGCTGGAAGGTGCGTGTGCCGGTAATCTACCTGGGCAAAGTTGCTACAACGTTCCTCTATATCGGCTTTGCCGGCATCTTGCTCAATGCGCCTCTCCTTCAGGGCCTTGGCCTGGTACCTTGGGGATGGCTGCCAGGGTTTTCAAGCGATGTTTACTCCTGGGGCTTCTGGTTCGCCTATATAGGCCTAATCCTGTGCGTAGCTACCACCGCACACTATGTCGTTGCCGGCGTCAAAGGCATGAATGCTGCTCGGAAGGCCGAGCTCAGCGCTGCTGGCGGGAATGCTGGGGAATAGCATGCGCCAGCCCCGGAACAATCCAGCTGCACAGAGCCCTTCTTCTGCATCTTCCGAAAAGGGCGGAGCCTACGGACGTGCGCCCCGCAGACCGGCTACGGCTGGCTCTCGCCCTGCCATCTCGTCCGATCGCCCGAGCGCAGCTGGCAATAGAGATGGTCAAACAGCCGGACCCGTACGCGGACTGCGCTCATCCGAGCAGATAGATCGAATCAGGAGCAGAGCAGCCCAAGAACGGGAAGCCGCTTCCAATAAGGCTTACGCCCAGGGATCAGCGTCTCCTTTCGGCTACGAGGCAGCACCCAGTAACCGAGACGCACGGGGTTATACCGTCAACCGTCGCCCTAGCGAAGGACCTGGGAAACCCCAGGCAACCTCCGCCTATTCCGATTCCGCAAAACCCGCGCAAAGCGCCCGAACCCGTTCTCCGCGCAATCAGCAGCAACCAAATTCTCCGAGGCGCCGCACGAACGCCAACCCTCGCGTGCAGAACAGGAATCGCCAAAACGCTCGCTCGAGCCAATACGTCCGCAGCTCCGGTTATGGAAACGGCGGCGGCAGAGTAATCGATGCGAATTCTCTTTATGGCGCCAACGAGAACCGAAGGGGCCCTCGAAGCGGATCGTTCAAGTTGAAGGTCGTTGCTGCGGTAGTGGTGCTGGTTCTTATTGCGACGGGTATAGACTCGCTGATCAATGGCGATCGTATCTATTCCGGAGTCCGCATCGGGGATGTGTCCGTTGCCGGCATGACGAAGGACGAAGCTTCCTCTGCTGTTTCAGCTCAGTATGCCGAGCGCGTCTCCACCAACGTGGACACGTTCTTTGCATCGGAATACGATCTTGAAAACCCCAAGGAAACGGATACCGATTCAAATATCGAACAGCAGATCTCTTACGAGCAATCCCTTGCTGAGCGCACGCAGTGGACGGTTACCGGCAGTGAGGTAGATGCCGAGCTCAACATCGTGCCGCTGGTAGACGAAGCTTTCGAGGTGGGCCGCTCTAACTGGGGCCCTATCGGCCGCGCTCTTTCTGCGGCGTTTGGCTACTCGATTCAGCCGGAATGCAGCTTCAACGACTCGCTTCTTTCCGGGCTGTGCGATCAGATGACTGCGGCCGTTGGAACAAAACGAGTTAATTTCGATATTAAAGTCGAAGACGGTGTTGCCTCGGTTACCAATGGAAATGAGGGCGACGAGGTTACTAAGGAATGGCTTGTCGGCCATTTGAACGAAGCCCTGCTTGGTTCCGAGCAGTACAGCAAAGACGTACTTGCCACAGAGCATCAGTCGCTTCAAGTCCGAGAAGCTGACGCCCGCAAAGTCGCTGACACCGTGAACAACTCGATTGCATCGGGCGCAGTCTTCAATTACGAGGATCAATCATGGAGCGCCTCGCGATCGGAATTAGGCGAATGGATCGTCACGTCCGTTGAGCAAGACGGCAACGGATGGAAGCTGCGACCAAGCTTCAACGCCGATTCCGCCAAGCATCAGATCCTCAACTCGCTTCATTCCAATCTTGAGCAGGACGACCTGACGGTGTCGTTCGACAAAAGCGACGATGGCGCCATCTCGGTTACCACCAACGCCCAAGGAAGCGTCCCTTTGGCGTCTGAGACCATCAGCCAGATGAATGATACGTTCTTTACCTCCCAGGAAAGAACCAGCGCTCCCTCTATAGACGTTCAGTCGGCAAGCATCCCTTCCTCTTTGTCGTTGGAGGATGCGTATGCGTTCGGCCTGATAGGCGAGATCTCATCGTTCACCACGCAATACAGCTCCGGCGCTGAAGCCCGCGTGAACAATATCCATACGGCAGCCAACCTGCTGAACAACTCCATCTGCAAAGCAGGGGAGAAGTGGTCGTTCAACAACATTGCCGGAGAGGCAACGGAAGATAAGGGCTATCAGAATGCCCATGCTATCGTTAGCGGGTCTTATTCCGATGCTATCGGCGGTGGCATATGCCAAGTTGCAACCACGGTTTTCAACTCGGTGTATCTTGCAGGATATCCGGTGCCAAGGCGCTACAACCACACCCTGTACATTGAAAGCTACCCGAAGGGCAGGGATGCAGCCATCGCCTATCCCGACATGGATCTTGTTTGGCAGAACGACACCTCTTCAGATGTATTGCTCGTGATGTCATACACGTCCACTTCGGTTACCTGTACACTGGTTGGCGTCAGCCCGCAATACCAGGTTTCAACCGAATATGGCGAATGGCAGGCTGGCAAAGCCTACTCGACGGTCTACAAAACCGATGACACCTTGGCTTCAGGCAAGGAATATGTTGAGAGCACCGGGGTTGACGGCAGCAGCATCACTATCGTTCGGACCGTAAAGGACCGCTCCGGCAATCTTCTGCATACCGACGAATTCACGTCCAACTATTCGCCTAAAGATAAAGTCATCGTAAAGGGTACGGCTTAAACCGTGAAAGGAAACGTTTTGCCTCATCTGCAAGCACCGGCTGCCTTGGTTGAAAGCCCCCATTTCTTATTTGACGAGATTCGGCCTAGGATATCGGCCTGCTGTAAGCCGGCTTTAGGGTTTGTCCTTTCGGCCGTCCTTCTTTTTGCGTTTCCGGCGTTTGCCCACGCAGACGTGCGAAATTCGGATGTGGTAGCTGGGCTTACCGTGCAGCAGCGGGGACTGGCTGCGGCTTCTTGCCCCAATATCGTTGCCAATCATGCGATCGTTGTTTCCGACGACGGCACAGTCTACTTCGAAAGGGATGCCGATGCCCAGGTGCAGATCGCATCCGTCACCAAAACCATGAGCGCTATCGTTGCGTTGGAAAACGGCGATCTCAAGAACACCCAAATCACCGTAAGCAAGAATGCTGCCTCTATCGGCGAATCGTCCGCGATGTTGCAAGCCGGCGATACGATGGATTTGGAGTCTGCGCTTAAGGCCATGATGATCTGCTCCGGAAACGATGCAGCCACCGCCATTGCCGAGAGCATGGGCGCTCAGGTCAAGCAGAACCTCAACGAAGCAGGCGACCCCAATGTTCCCGACGACCCGTATGAAGCATTCGTCTACGCCATGAACAAAAAAGCCAAGAACCTCGGCATGTCCGATTCGCTTTTCGCCAACCCGCACGGCCTTGACTTCGATTCCTATAGTGCAGATATGCATTGCTCGGCCCGCGATGTCAGCATCATGGCCGCAGAGGCAATGAAGAACGAAACGTTCCGCAGCATCGTTTCCACCGACAAGACAACGATCCAAGTTCAGCGGAACGGCGCAACGGCCGATGTCGCCTTGGAATCGACAGATATTCTTCTGGGCCAGTATGAAGGGGCATGCGGAATCAAGACCGGTTATACCGAGAAAGCGGGCGAATGCTTTGCGGGCGCGGTTGAGCGCAACGGTAAAACGCTTTATGCCATCGTGCTTGACTCATCGAGCGAATCTCAGCGATTCGTAGATGCGAAAACGCTCGACGAGTGGGTTTACAGCAACACCATCGACTATCCGCTGGTGCACAGCTCGGAAACATCTAGCTACAAAGACAGCAAAGGCAACACGGTTACGGTTCCCGTAGTAGCCAACGTTAGCCACACAGGATGGTTGGACAAGACTTTCAAGGCAACCTTGAAAGACCCCGATGCATCAGTAAACGTATTTGCGCTCGATGGCAATGTTAGCCAGGAAGTGACCTACGATTCGGTTTCTGGCGATGTATCGCCTGGTCAAAAGGTTGGTACTATAACCTTCTATCAGCACAATGAAGTTATCGCCCAGCAGGATCTGGTTGCGGCAGAAAGCTGCTCTGCCCCTAACCTCATTGAGGGTGTTGGCATTTGGTGGGAACGCCTTCTTAGAGGGTTCTCTGGTGAGCAAACCCAAGCCGAAAGCAGCCTTGTTAGCACCACTCCTCTGATCTATGGCGCAAATGCTACCGAAACGAGCAATTAGGAGATTCCTATGTCTGTTTGTCCCGTCTGCAATACTCCACTAGCTGAAGGCTCCGAGAACTGCGCTGCCTGCGGTTACCATCTTCAGGGCTCGACCGAGGCCTTCAAGGCCGTATCCCTTAACCCGGAAGAGCCCGAGGTGAAGGAGGCCTCATCTTCGGTCCCCACGATCACCGTATTGACGGGACGTCAGAAGGGGATAGCGTATTCGCTGGAAGGGGAGAAAGCCGTTATCGGCCGCTCTCCGCGTTGCGAGATATTCCTCAACGATATGACGGTTTCTCGCAAGCATGCCCTGCTTGAACGAGTGCAGGACGGCTGGTCTATTCAAGACACCGGTTCTTTCAATGGCGTATGGGTCAACAATGTCAACATCGACCATGCCATGCTTGCAGACAAAGATGTAATCCAAATCGGTACTTTCTTGCTGCGCTATGGGGAATAAGCTTGTTGGCAGATTCGCTCCAACCCCATCTGGAGGCCTGCATCTAGGCAACCTGTTCTCGTTTTTGATAGCTTTCCTTCTCGCTAAGAAGAGCGGGGGAGAGATCCTTCTGAGGATAGAGGACCTGGATCCTGCGCGAACCAAATCGGAATACGCTGATGCCATTATGCGCGATCTGGAGGCATTCGGCTTTTCTTGGGACAAGCCCCCCGTATTCCAAAGCGGCCGTACCGAAGCTTATTTGGACGCTTTGGCCAAGCTTCAAGCCAAAGGCCTAACCTATCCCTGTTTCTGCAGCAGGGCCGACCTTCATGCAGCGAATGCACCTCATTTCGGAGAGGAGTATGTTTACGCTGGAACCTGTAGAAATTTAACTGTGGAAGAGATTGAGCTAAAGCGTGCCGTTAGGCAGCCCGCAACTCGCGTTATGGTCGATGACGCATCATGCACTTTTCGGGATGTCTTTCAGGGCTCAAAAACCTACCACCTAGAAGAATGCTCGGGGGACTTCATTATCCGCAGAAGCGATGGGGTATTCGCCTATCAGCTTGCTGTTGTGGTGGACGATGCCGATATGGGTGTTTCCTCTGTTGTGCGCGGCTTGGACCTGCTTACGTCTACACCGCGCCAGATGTATCTTCAAGATGTGCTCGGATTCGCCCATCCGTCCTATGCCCATATTCCGCTATTGCTTGATGGCTTGGGAAGGCGCTTGTCCAAACGTGACGGAGATACCGATGTGCACAGGCTGCTGAATGAACGAAAAGCTCCTGCTGAAGAAATCCTCGGCAGGTTGGCGTTCGCGGCGGGCATAATCGAAGAAGACGCGCCTTGCACCCTGGAAGAGCTTGTGCGCGAAGCTGACCTGATGAAGCTGGCTGGCAAACAGTCGATAACGGCCCCCGAATTCAACTAGGGGTACCGCGAAGAATTTTACGCAAATACGAGCTGACCCCTATGCATCCACCGCATGTCTTCAGAGCACCGTCGGCTTGGCGGCGTCAACTTTCTTGAAGATATACATCCAGTTAGCGTCCCTTGCCTAGACCCAATCGATAAGAACCGTAGAGGCAATCTCCAAGCAGTAGAAGACACCCATGATAACGTTCAGCATCACGATCTGAGACATTGCGCCTGTGCGAGATTGCTGGTTTAGCGGGTTGTTCATCAAGGCTCTAAGAACAGGGAATTCGGCAAGCACCATAATCATCGCTATCGGTGTTCCGGCCGGGTAAAGAATGCCTACGATAAGAACCACCACGACTATCCAGAGCAATATGCATGCTTTGTAAGCCCGAGGCGCACGCTCTCTCCCTAAGAGCACAGAGAGCGTTTTTCTTTTTGCCGGAATGTCCTTTTCGATGTCGCATGTGTTGTTGGTGAACAAGATCATCGCTATGCCTATCATCGTTGGGAGCGACACCAAGAGCACGAATGGATCAAAGATGCCCGAAAGCGCATAGCAGCAGGCCAGAGGGATAATTCCACCCATCACGAAGCCGCTGACAAATTCACCGATAGGCAGATAAGAGATCGGCGTTTTCCCACCAGAGTACAGAACAACGATCAGGGCGCCAACAAGCCCTAGCGCTAAAAGAACCCAACTCGTAAGGAACACAAGGTAGAATCCGAGCACCCCAGCCAAAGCAAGTAAAGCAATTCCCAGCACGCAGACCGATTTGGGATTCAGATTGTTGTAAACAAGAACCGCGTCAAAGGCGTCCTCCGAAGAATTCTCGCTTGTGTCAGTGCCTTTTTTGAAATCGAAATAATCGTTGAAGATATTGACGGCAGATTGCATCAGGATGCAAATCGCCAATAAGATCAGGGCAAAAAGGATGCTGAGCTTCGATGAATAGGTTACAGCGCAATACACGTATGAAAGCAGAACCGGCATGATCGCCGCTGCCCAAGTATGGGGAGCGGCAAGCTGAAACGCCAGGGCAGGGGACAGGGGAGAAAACCCTTCGCCGCCCTTGCTGGAATTATGTTTAGCGGGCCTGCTGCTGTTTGTTGCCAATGTTGCATTCCTTTATTCAAATCTTCATTCAGCTACGAGCTAATTGCTCTCTGGTCATTATAATGTGCAGCAATGAAACCCCTATGGCAGAAGAGGATTGGCACATCTATGGAATCCTTGACCGAAATCGAAGTTCGCTACGCAGAGACAGACTGCATGGGAGTGGTGTACCACGCAAACTACCTGATATATCTGGAGGTTGCACGGACAGAATTCCTGAGACAGCTTGGATTTCCGTATGATGAAATCGAAAAAGCAGGTTACATGTCTCCCGTTCTGCATGTTGATCTAACATACGGCGCACCATTCAAGTACGGAGACACCATAGTGGTAAGAACCCGCGTAACCAAAGCAACTCCCGTGAAAACGGAATACACGTGCGAGATGTTCTTGAAAGGCGAAGATCTCTCTACGGCAAAACCGCATTTCAAGGCCGTAACCCATCACTGTTTAGTGGAACGGGAGAGCTTCAAGGTCGTAAGCCAAAAGAAGGTATTCCCAGGCCTGTATTCCGCATACCGCAATGCTATAGACCCTTCATAAACAAGTGCCCTTCTCGAACACAATCGAGAAGGGCACTCTTACGAAGCTCGGATAGCAGCTGCTTATTTGCTGTGATGGGATTTCCGATACCCAGTTACATGCATAAGAGCAAGCAGCTTATCGTCCTGGTCGGTAATCTTAATCTCGTAACGCTGGATCTTCTTAGAGGAGCCAGGGGCCTGAACGCAGTTTGCGGTTACCGTATCGCCAAGCTTTGCGGATGCGATGAAGTCGATCTGAGAATTAAGGGTAACGATCTCATTTGCAATGTAGTGGCTAGCCGCTCCGAACGAAAGATCGCCAAGCGTAAAGTAAGCGCCACCCATGGGGATGCCGATTCCATTCAGGAAGCTCTCATCGATTACCATTTGAGCAACGGAGTAGTTTTCACCAACCTCAGTTACCACAATTCCATTCTTGGCAGCAAACCTATCGGTCTTGCAAAACGGGTCGGTCTCGACAGTTTCAACCATGCGAATCTCCTAAACCAAATGGCATTTAAATAAATCCCATGCACCTCGCTGGAAGCGCTTTGGGTCCAAAGGGAATACTAGCACTGGATCCTATAACTGCCATAAAGACTGATTCCAGAATAGGGAATCGACAAACGAAATCGCGAGTCAGCCAAAATCGAATTTAACTAGTAGGTTTACATAAGATATATTATCACCGATT
>CAVDWN010000001.1:0-30520 GCA_963612535.1 Sphaerochaetaceae bacterium | reverse complement strand
AGGCGTATCTGGAGCTTCATGGCCAAGCCTAAGAAACAATTCACCACGCGCCGCACGCTGTGCCGCTAGGGACAGTCCCTCTTTAGCACGCTTGTCAGCCCGCCAGTAGCGACGGCCCCTGGTGTACGGGAGCGAAGCGTCTTTATAGCAAGGTTATAACGACGGAAGGGCTATCGGTCCTTGATAATATAGCTTTTAGGCTATATTATCAAACATGTCGGAAGGGTAGGAATATGGGTTGTTGATTACAGTCATATCATCGCCTGGCTCGACGGCTTGGATAACGAAGCGGTTTCGCATATCTTCGCCGCTCTCGAGAGACTTGAGTCGGATGGGCCGGCAATTGGACGTCCACTCGTCGACACTCTGGCGGGCAGCGCCATTAAGAACTTGAAGGAGCTTCGTCCGCCGTCACCCGGAAGGACGGAGATTCGTATTATCTTCGCGTTCGACCCAAAAAGGCAGGCAATAATGCTGCTTGGAGGGGACAAATCAAAGGGCAAGAACGGCAGGGCTAAGTGGTCTGGGTGGTACAGAAAGGCCATTCCTCAGGCCGAGCAGATATTTAGAGATCATTTGCGCGAGTTAGGAGACGATGATGAGCAATCTCGATGACTACATCAAGCAGCGCGGCATCGCTGACCAGCAGATGGAGCAAGCGCGCCGGAATACCCAAGATTACATTGACGCTTACAACCTTAAGGAAGCCCGCAAGGCGAGCAATATGACGCAGGTTGAGCTGGCTCGTGCGATGGGGGTGTCTCAAAACCGTGTCTCTCGCATAGAAAATGGCGACATCAACGCTATGAGCCTCGACACCGTACGCAAGTACGTTGAGGCGCTGGGTGGGCATATCACATTGATGGCGGATCTTCCAACTGGCAGGGTTTCGCTTGCCTGATGTTCTTTGTTCCTGAGCGGGTGAGTTTCGCGGCCGCACGGCATTGGCAACATATCTGTTTTAAGTTGAGGCGCAAGGCCCCGTGATCATTCGGTTGCGGGGCTTTTGTAATGTCCCTCTTTAGCACGCTAAAGTGAATTGCAATTTGTAAAGTAAAAAGTCTGCAATCTGTAAAACGAACTATCTGCAATCTGTAAAATAGGGGCTCGTCATGCGTTCGTTCGCCCGTTGCGTTGGCTCGCAGGCTGCGGTGTCTTCAATGTCGAAGACGATTAACGCCCAAGGGAGCGAGATGTCGAGGCCTACATTCTCGGCATATCTGGGAGCGCTGCGTAACCTATCGATCGTCGAAGATCTTAATGCGTGGGAGCCTTCGCTTCGCGCGAAGGCTCGTATCAGCCGTACCCCTAAGCGCTATTTCGTCGACCCTTCGCTTGCTGCAGCTGCGCTTGGCGCAAGCCCGGATATGCTATTGAGGGACATGCCAACCTTGGGAATGCTCTATGAGGCATTGTGTATTAGGGATTTACGGGTTTATGCGCAGAAGAGCCATGGCCAGGTGTTTTTCTATCGGGACAACACAGGGTTGGAGGCAGACGCAGTTGTTTCTTTGCGTGATGGCAGGTGGGGGCTGGTCGAGATAAAGCTCAGCCAATCGCAAACCGATGCAGCATCCGGCTCGCTGATCCGTGTCGCGGAAAAGGTGGATAAGGCAATCATGGGGGCGCCGTCTTTTCTGTTGGTGATAACGGCCGATGGGTACGCCTACAGGCGCCACGATGGGGTATATGTTGTGCCGATTGGTTGTTTGAGGCCATAGAGCTCAAGGGAGGCTAAAACTCCCTTGAAAAAGTTGAATTGCAACGAAAAAGTCCCTAGAAAAAGTTTAGAATCTTTCACAAAGTCCCTTGAAAAAGTTGTATAGGTGCAGGTGGAAAGTTAAATCATGCTCAAGCGTAAAATAATCAATCAGTTGGTTGCTTGGAAAAAAGATCCAGATCGCAAGCCGATCATTCTCAAGGGCTGCAGACAATGTGGCAAAACCTTTGCTGCACTCCAGTTTGCGCGCGAGAATTATGAGAACGTCGTCTACGTTAACTTCTTTCAGAACGTCGAGGCCAAGGATGTGTTTGCTGGTTCCTTGGACGTTGATCACCTCACGATGATGATGTCGGCGCTTTTGGGTGTGCAGGCGCGCTTCGTTCCCGGCAAAACCGTGCTCATCCTGGACGAGATCCAGGAGTGCCCCCAGGCGCGCACAGCCCTTAAGTTCTTTTGCATGGATGGGCGCTACGACATCATCGGTACCGGCTCTCTTCTCGGTGTTTCTGGTTATGGATCCGCTCCCGCTTCGGTTCCAGTAGGTTACGAAACCGTTGTTAGCATGCATCCGCTTGATTTCGAAGAATTCTGCTGGGCCTGCGGTATCAACGAGCAGTTGGTTGGTATGCTGCGCAGCTGTTTGGAAAACGAGGCACCGGTTCCAGCGGCGCTGCACTCCCGCATGCGCAACTTGCTACTTGAGTACACCGTGGTGGGCGGAATGCCTGATGTGGTGAACGCTTTCGTTGCGGAACAGGACATGGCAAAAGTCCTTCGCATTCAGCGCGACATTGTGCGCGGCTACGAGGATGATATGGTCAGATACGCCCCGGAAAAGGATAAGCCGCTCATTAAACAGTGTTTCCAATCCATTCCACGGCAACTTGCGAAGGAGAACAAGAAGTTCCAGTACTCCTTGCTGAAAAAAGGCTCAACAGCGGCGCGCTTTGCCGGAAGTTTGCAGTGGGTGGAAGATGCAGGAATCACTGTGCGCTGCCGCAACCTGCAGATTACGGAGCTGCCGCTCGATGGCAACGCGCTTGATAATCAGTTTAAGGTTTATATGGCTGATACTGGTCTGTTTGTGAGCATGCTTGAGGATGGCACCCAGTTCGATATCCTCAACGGCAGCTTATATGGCTACAAGGGGGCCATCTTCGAGAACCTCGTTGCCGATGTGTTTTCGAAGATGGGGCGCAAGCTTTATTACTTCCATAAGGATTCGGGCCTTGAACTGGATTTCCTGATTCGATATAAAGGCCGTTGCGTGCCGGTTGAGGTAAAGGCGAACGACGGTAACGCCAAGAGCCTTAAAACCATCCTCAAACACCCGGAGAAGTACCATGTGGAAAGCGCAATCAAGCTGGCCGATCTTAACGTGGGGCGAGTCGGTTCTGTGCTGACTCTGCCGCTCTATATGGCTTTCCTGCTTGACGAAGCGTAGGCAACACGTCTCGTCAGCGCGCCAGTAGATGCCAGTAGGGGTGCCAGAGGGATAGTCCCCTCTAGCGCACATTTATTTTATCCTTGGTGAAAAATGAACCCGTTCACCGAAGGGAACGGTTAATCTGCGCCTAATTGATAGAGTTATTTCAAAAATGGATAAATGCATTAATCATCATCATGGAGCCAGGTTAGGCTCTATTTCTGTGCGTTAGAAAGCCTGCGGCACCGGGGCGTGCTCTATAAGCAGCCCGGAAAACCGCCTGCAGCCTCTTTTTGCCAAGAAACATTCCTTGCCTGAGAAGTATCGGCTCGGTTGCAAGGAGCATGCAGATGAAGAAGAACGGCAAAGCCTATGCTGCGGTGCGTGTAGCGTTTTCGGCAGTGCTTTCCTGCATGCTGGTGTTTTCCATGGTTGGGTGCAAGGACACCGATGTGCTGACCCAGCTGATCATCGACCAGAGCGCCCCGGTGGATAACTCTCTGCAGCCCATCACCGACAACGATGCAACCAGCCCGCTGCAAGAGAACTGGGCAGATAAGCAGTACAACTCCGAGAACGATAAGCGGCAGGCAGAGGACTCGGACAATACTCCCAAGTACGACAGCCAAACCCCCAGCGAGTCGCAAGCCCAGCAGAAAAGCCAGAGCGACCTTGCCTCCAACGACGGCAAGGCAACCGAGGGCTCGGGCGAAGCAGCCCAGGGCAGCGAAAACGGAAGCGGCACCACGGCCGCTATCGATGGCTCCACGGCGGAAGAAGAGAACTCGAATAAGAGCAATTCGTACGTCCAGAAGGCCGATACCAACGATTCCTCTACCGGTGGCAATTCCGGCACCGACAACATTTCCGGCGACGACCCATCCAGCTACAACGGCGATGGCGGCGGCCAGGGTAATGGCGGCATCGGCCAGGTGTACGGCAGCGACGGCACCTATGCCAACTTGCCCTACGCCAGCAGCATTGCCGCGGCGGGCGAGTATGCCACCATTGTCCAAATGCTCGGCGGCAAGAACGCCCTGGCGGCAGCCGACAGCGAATGGCTTTCGCGCATGCGCAGCAAGGGCGCGTTCAGTACCAACGGCGATGAGCTCGCCAACGTGCAGGTGGCCTGGAGCGGCAACGGCCGGGCTTCGGGCAGCGCCGATGTGAGCGCTATTGTTGCCAGCGGCGCCAAGGTGGTGCTCACTTGCGATGAGACCTACGGCGGCATAACGCAAGACCAGGCCAACGCGCTCATGGAGAAGGGAATAAGCGTTGTGGTGATGCCGGCAGTCGGCACGGCGTTTGCAGGTGACGACGAGATTGTGCAAAGCGTGCAGATCGTTGGCGAGATCTTAAGCAAGGCCGGCAGCAGCATCCAGTACAACGCCAAGGATGCCGCCAACAAATACAAGAGCTTCCGTACCGAGACGATCAACAACGTTGTGTCGGCTAATGGGGGTTATACATACAAGACAGTCCACGGTGGTGTCGCAGGCATTCTTGATCAGAAACTGTATACCGGCCGCGTAACCTGGGAAACGAACGGTCCTTCTAATGTCAGTCAGAACCTGTTCGTTACAGCCTACGTCGACTCGTGGGCGGAGTGCGAGTCTGGCTGGTCTAATGGTATATATATTGACGGAACCAAGGGTATCGGCCTCAGTGCCAACGCAAGATGGGTTAACCCTCGCGGGTACTTCGCCGTATATAGTTATTACCTGCAGTGCGCGGGGGTTGCGGAGACGGCTGGCGACGCATATCCATTTGCAACCGACAGCTTGCTTACCGGCCCCTTAGAGCTAAGCCAGCAGGCCGGCTATTTTTGTATCAGTACGGCTTCCGGTCTGCATGTTGAAACCCTCTATATGCAATTTGCCGAAAGCAATTACCAGTCATCTTACGCAATCCTTGGGGAAAGCGACATGTTTCCCGCTATCCTGGCTCGCAACTCGGACATAGCGATTCGCATCAAGAACTCGGCTGAAACACCACAGGTAATCTCTTCCCTCGGGGACTATGAACAAGTAACCCCTTACAACTACGCAGAGTGCCTCTTTTGCCCATACGAGGGCTCTTCTGATCGGTTTTTGAAACCTTACCAGATTTGGGTAGTGCCATCGGGGATTGCCGGAAGTTGGACAGACGGAACAGTCGAGAGTTTCCTGATGGCTCCATGGGCCTACTGCATGTACCAGCGCGGCCAGCAACTGAACGAGTGTTCCGCTTACGTTTCCAGTTTCTACAGCACGTTCTTCCGCTGCGACCCGACGGCAATCGAAGGCTACGGGGAAACGTACGTGGCGAATTGCCATTCCTAATCGAAGACAAGGGCGTTGGCGCCTGATGCTGCGCTCTTCTTGAAAGTAAAAGCAGTTTCCGAAGGAAAGGAATCAAAATGAAAACAACGTTTGCAGCCATTCGGAAGGATTACGCAAAGCAGGCCGGTGTTATCGACCAGGCCATGGATGGCGTCCGCAATTGGGATGCAACCGATCTTTCGACTGAAGAAGGCGCTTACCAATGGGAAGCCTCGGACGTTGCGAACTGGAGCACCCTCACCAACTCCAAGGGCCACACAGTTTCCCAGATCGTCAACGGCACGGCAAATTAAGCGCTCTTTCAACCGGGAAAAGGTAATCAAACATGATGAACGAACATGGATGGGCGCTTCCAGCGAAGGCTTGCTCTGCTTTCATGAGCTTTGTCTTAGCTGTTGGCATGACCATCCCTTCTACGGCATTCGGCGATAAGGTTGAGCAGGCCGATAGTGCGGTTGGTTCCGCGGTGTCTGCTGAAGAACCGATCGATATTGCAGCAGCTTGGAGCAACGGACAATATGAGATTAAGAGAGGGGGGGAGTACTTCCTTTCTTCCGATGTTCAAGCCGAGGGCACTCTGGTTGTTTCGGTTCCAGCTGGCGAAACTGCCAAAATCGATTTCAAGGGACACTCGGTTACCGTTAAGGGCGTTGTCTCAGCTGGTATCGATGTAAGTGGATCTCTCGGTAACGTTGAGCTCGTTGATTCGACTTTCGATGCTTCGGCAAAACAGGAAAAGCGGTCTTCTTTAACCGTTGAGGCCAACAAAGCTGGCGAGGTTACGTGTGGCGTGCTGGCAAACTATGTTGCTGTCGCTGATTCCAGCTCTGCCGCAAAGCCCTCGTTGACTATCAAAGGGCTGAGCGTTTCTTCGTCGGTTAACACCGTTGATGCTTCGGTAAGCGCGAAGGCGTTTGACAGTTATGCGGTGTATGCGGGGTACGCAGATGAAAACGACGTGCGCACCGATTTGGATCTGCGTATTGAGGATTGTGCCGTTTCCGCTTCCCTCAATCAGATCTCTGTAACCGAGGAAAAGTCTGCTTCGCTTCAGGCGGATTACGGGGAAAAAGTTCTAGGCGAATCCTCTTGTGGGCTTGCTGCTGGCGTGTTCCTGGCTAATGCGGGCGCAAAGATTGCCGGAACGTTTTCTGCTGAATCTTCGTCTTCGGGTACGCAGTGCGGGATTTACCTGAAAAAGGCCCCAGGATTCGAGGTTGCCAAGGGTCTAACTTGCAGTGGCGTGTCTGTCTATACCGCTTCGGGCGAGGGCTCTGCTTTTGCGACTTTGGCGGAAGGCGCCGAATATGCCGATGGAATGTTCATCAGCGCATCAGACCCCGAGGGCCTTACGTGCAATGCCGAGGGCGGTAGCCTGCTGTTCGCGCACAAGAGCGCCGTCGAGCAGACGGAACCATCTTCAGTCGCTTCTTCGGATGCCCAGCAGGCCAATCTAATAGCTGAGGATGATTACTCGGTCTCTTTGGCTAGCAATGCCTCGAACAATGACTTTGTCGAGATAAATAGCGAAAACGCCGCTGAGTATCTCTCGAATAAGAACTTCAAGGATGGGGATACGGAGTACGCATATCGTCTTACCGAAGATGTCGAACTGAAAGGTGGATTTGCCGGACCGGACGAAGACGCGAATGCCGCCAATCTCACGATTGACCTTAACGGCCATACATTGACCGTGAACAGCTTTGTTGTATGGGGCAACAATAGTTATGACGAAAATGTTTCCGATCTTTCCATAATCAGTACAGCTATCGATGATGACGGCAACCCTAAAAAGGGCCATGTTGTATTCAAGAACAGCGCATGCCTGCAGATAGTAGGCGGCACTGAAAACCTCACTATTGAAAACGTAGTGCTAGAGAAGAAGTGGGACAACGCCACTGACGCTGCTAAATATTGGATCGGCTTCGACCCAAGCAATCCCTCCGATGCAAGCAACGGCTACGTTATCGGGTTCCTGAGCGATGAGGATGATCAAAACTACGAAGACACAGGCATAACAAATGTTGAGATCGTCGATTCGGAAATAATTTTCGATGCCCGGAATCTAACGACCTGTGCAGGTATTAATAAAGGCAACATGGCAGCCATCTTTATGGTTAGCGGCGATCTTGTTAATAAGATCGACCTTTCTGGCTCTGTTGTTGCATGCTACGCCCCCGAACATTGCACTACGAGATCTGATTCTGCCGAGGTAAGCATCAATGCGTATGGCTTGCTCTCTTATGGTTCTCGCGAAGGGGACAAATCTACGGTTTGCGTTGACAATGTGCAGTTCAACGCAAGTTCGCCGCTTGGCAGTGCAGCCGGCATCGGTCTGGACAATCAGGGAAGTGGAAGCACGAAGATACAGTTGGCAAAGGCTGATTTCTCATCGGATTCTTCGGTGGGGCAATACGGTGTGCTGACCTTCGCCAAGAGCGAAAAGGATAAGAAGGCTCTCAAGGGCGCTATCGCTCTGAATGGCGAAGTTGGCTTCTCTTCCCAGGGTGCCGGTACGGCTGCTTTCGTTCGGTCTGCCGCAACGGACTCCCCCTTGGTTATAGGCAAGGGCTTTTCGAGCAAGTCCGGAGCGCTCCCCTTGTTGATCGGCTCTTCGGAGGATTTGGCCAATAGCGGCGGTTGCAAGTTTGCTACGTTTGCCTCTGACTTCAAGCCTACGAATGAGCAGATCGGTATCATTCAAAATTCCTTCAGGCTCTACGACTCTGAAAAGACTGGCGGAATTTCATACAACTCCAACTCTGGCTGTTTTGAATTTGAGTCTCCAACCGAGGATGATGCTGGGGCATTTATCATAGGATCCGATGGGGCTACGAAGGCGTATTACCGCAACTTTGCTCAGGCAAATGCCGCTGCGGTCAATGGCGACACGATTAAGCTCAACCCGAGTAATTTCAAGGGATCGGTAGTTTCGTTTACCCAGACCGACGAAGAGAGCAAGAATTCCAATCCGGGGAACCTCTCTTATTCCGTTGATTTGAACGGGGCTGCTGTTAGCGAGTTCACATGCTCTTCCAAGGCAAAGGTCGTCCTTACTTCTTCCGCGGAAGGGGGCCAGACCCTCTCCGGTTCCTCAAACGGAAAAACGGTTACAGCTATTTCGAAGACTGGTACCGGCACTTTGACAGTTTCGCCTATGATCAAGGTCGATGTCGAAGCAGAAGAGGCTTTGCCGTGTTATGCGATTATGGTAACCGGCGGCACGCTTAATCTGGGCAGCCCTCTTAGCCTAATGGGGTCGGAGCTCTCGGACGTTTCCGTTAAATCGATATCGAAGAGTGGAAAAGATGCGTTCGGTATCTATGCGCTTGGAAATAATGTCAAGGTGAGTGCAACTGGCGTATCGGTGGAAGCTGCTTCCTCGGGGGCAACTGCAAATGGCGTGTATCTGGGCAATAACGCTTCAGCAAGTTTCAATCAGTCGTCAGCAACTGCTTATAGCGAGGGTTCCTTCAAGAATTCCGGCGTAGCCGCGCTTTACGCATATGGGCCAGGAACGTTTGAGGCTTCGAATTCGTCTTTCCGAGCCAGTATCGGTGATTGCTCTAGCTCTGCAAATTACGGTGCGGCCGTTATGGCAACCAGCTCAAAGAAGCTTGAAATGACTGGCTGTTCCTTCGTCGAAGAATCCGTTGCTGGGGCTTTCCAGCCCAAATCGGAAGGTGCTGTTGCTCTTTCCGCTCAGGGTAGCGCTGCTCCCTCTTTGATGTTGGATGGAAACACCTCGTTCGCTTCTACGGCAACGGATGCCGACATCGTCGGTCTTTGCTCACCGCTTCTGGTGGCAAGCTCCTTTAAAGCATCGGGTACCATAAGCGTCAAGCTGGCTTCTGGGTATGCAGGCGATTTCGCCCAACGACCTGCCGGCGATAGCGAGATTTTCAGCGAGAGCGAAAAAGGCGCATTCTCTGCTTGGCTCGATGGTGAGAGCTGGGATCTTAGGCTTCGCGCCTCGGACAATGTGTTGGAGCTGGACCGCGATGTGGTGGCCAAGATCGACACCACGGAGTACTACACCCTTAACAAGGCTATCGAAGAAGCTGCTGATGGGAGCACCGTTGAGTTGGCGAAAGACCTTTCGGTCAAGTCTGCGCTGGATCTTTCAAACGGCAGTGTAGGAGTGAGTCGATCCATCACGCTTGATTTGGCTGGACACAGCCTTACGGTTGCCGGGTCGGATTTGACCAACGCTATAGTTGTTGCTTCCAATACGGGGCTTACTGTCAAGGATTCCGTAGGCAATGGTGCGCTTAACCTTAAGTGCGCTGCCAAGGGTTTCAGGGTCGATGAAGGTGCCAGCCTGGTGCTTGATGGCGTGAAAGTCGCCGTTCAGTACAGCGGCAAAGTGAACTACGTGTATGGTGGCATACAGGGCACTATCGCGGGCATTGGTGCCGGTGGCACTTCGTGGCAAGGCGTTTCCCTTCAGAACGGCGCAAACCTAACTGTGGAATCACAGGGGGCGGCTGTTGTCGCCGGTGAAAACACTGGCGCGACGCTGGCGTATGGCATCAGCATGCCCGCCAGCACTTCTGCTTCCGGCTCAACATTGAGCATCGATCCCCATTCTTCGGTGAACGTCAGCAACGATTCTGAGCTGCTAACGGCTGGCAGTGTTTCCACCTCCACTGACCAGGATGCGCAGGGTGCTGCTTTGCGCGAGCTGAATTTGGATGAAAACTCCGATCTGTACAACAGCATTTGGAATGAGTTCTACAGCAGCGCAAAGTACGATGCTGCTAGTGGTGTGTACTATGCCTCTCCGCTTACGGTGGGTAATGCTAAGTACTGGGTAGTTTCCGAAAAAGTTTCAAAGCCAACTGGTAAAAGGGACGAAGTAAAACCCGCAACCATCTATGTAAGGGGAACTTACCAGGTTGCCCCTGAAGCAGTGGGCGTTAGCTCTGCTTCTTCCAGTCCTTCGTATGCTTTGGCTGGCGGCACGGTTGATATCTACGGCACCGTTTCTGCGGCAAGCAAGAAGGGCAACGCCTATGCCGTGGTGGCGGGCGATTCTGCAACGTGGAACGTAAACGGTGCAAAGCTTTCAGCTGTTTCCAACGCGACGGGTGCATATAGGGGTACAACCGACCAAAACACTTCCTTGTATCCGAACAGCCGGAACCCGCTTATCGTGGACGTTGCCCCCCAGGCCGCTGCGCTTAAAACCACCTATAGCAAGCAGAACTTCATTCTGGATGGCGCGGTTGATATTTCCTCATCCTCTGCGTTCAAGGGTGCTGTCAGCGAAGAGGTGAACTGCGCTTCTGCGGATATCATTGCCGATTCGGTGACGTGCGGTTCTTCCTTCAGCTTGAAGGAAGGGGTAGATGCTATCAGCGTTCTTGCCATCAATGGCAAGAACGAGAAGGGCACTGCCTTTGCCAAGGCCGCTATCGAGGGTGCTTTGCTTTCTGACGTGGCCGGCATGTTCGAGGATGCCACTGGCGCGTACGGCTCTGTTGCCACAGCCGATGGCTCGCTTGTTTGGGGCGGCTCCTACACGGTTCAGTTCGTGGATGCTTACGGCAATGTGGTAAGCGAGATGGCGGAGGTAACCGACGGTACTACCGTTGCGCTGCCTGATGCCAACAAGCTTTTCCGCGACCGCGATGGCGTGTACGTGTACACCTTCCTTGGCTGGTCTACCGAAAAGGACGCCACCGAAGCTTCCATTCCTGCCCAGAGCGCCACTATGGAGTTCGCTTCCGGTGGGGTAGCCGAGCAGACCATCACGTACTACCCCGTGTATTCTGCGGCTCACTATCAGGCAACGGCCAGCTTTGCCAATTTGCACTCCTCAACCGGCGATCTGGTCAACGAAACGGGCACCGCTTCGGTAACCATCGATACCGGGAAAACCGTAAAGCAGGCAATCGATGAGAATGCTCTTGACCTGAGCTTCGCGCAGACCTACGAGAAGGACGGCAAGAAGTACGTCTTCGTTGGGTGGAATGTTGTAGGCATCAATGGCTACTACGACATGTGCGGTGGCTCTTTGGACGATGGCGCTATGCGCAACGTTGAGCTTTCCGGCAATGCCACCTTCACTGCCACGTACGTAACGGTGGAAAGCGGTCAGTACCTTGCCAAGTTCAAGGTCGGCAACATCGTGTTCGCCCAAGCTGTGAACGTGGGCACTGCTCCTTCGTGGAAGGAAAACAGCGGCTACAGCGATAACACCAATAAGCTCAACTATCCTTCTGGCCGTATCCTGGAACAGGTAAAGCCAGAAGGTGTGGGCACCCTTGTGTTCAACGGTTGGCACTCCGGCTCCAGCGACAGCCTTACCGTGCCCGAAGGGCAGAAGGCCGACTATACGGCAGATGCTGTGCTGAAGGGCGCTGAGGCGGGCGGTACCGTTATGTACACTGCCTGGTTCGATACCACTGCAGCTCAAAGCTTTATCACGTTCAAGCTGTACCAGAAGGGCGCCGACGGTAAGTACTACACCACTAGGAGCGAATACAAGGTTAGCGCTGATTACGGCATCGAGCCTTCCAGCCTTGTGAAGGACTTGCCGAAGAGCTTCGTGCAGGACGGCCAAGCCTACACCTTCAAGGGCTGGTCGGTGCGCGAAACCGACAAGGAGCCCATCTGGGAAGATGGCAACCTGCCGAAGGTGACCGGCGACGCAACCTACTACGCTGTGTACGAAGAGTCCGAACAGAAGGTGAACGTCACCTTCATGAACGGTAACGATACCTATAAAGAGGTTGAGGGTGTAAAGGTTTCCAAGAGCCTTGACGATCTTGCAGTCGAGAACCCGCAGGCTGCCGATGCCAACCAGGAGTTCAAGGGTTGGAGCACGAAGCCGGGCGACACTTCCGGCATGAATGCCTCTGCTTCGCTGCAGGAGCTTCTGGGCACCTCGCTTACCGCGGACACCACCCAGGTAACCTTCTACGCCATCTACGGCGAGAAGTCTTCGTATCAGGTAACCATGCATTATCAGTACCTGGGCGAAGCCAAGACGCTTACCGCAAAGGCCTACGACGACGGCACCGTGGTGCTTCCCAGCGACTTCAGCTACGAGAATGCTGCGGTGTACGGCAAGTACCTTGCCGGCTGGGCTACTGCTGAAGGCGCTGCCGAGCCCAACTTCGATCTTTCGAAGAACAAGGTTTCGGGCGACACCGCTCTGTATGCGGTGTACAAGGACATCTCCGTCAATGCCACGCAGGGCGATGGTGCATCCATCGATGCAACGAATGCCTATGTGGCAACGCAGGGCGCCATCGGTGCCCAGGAAGTTGTGGCGAAGGTCGTTAAGGCCGACTCCATCGACAAGAACCTCAACTCCAAGGCCACTGGCCTGCTGAACCGTGGCAACTATACGGTGAGCTTGGGCTACAGCACGGGCTCCGAATCCAGCACCACGCAGGTGAACGGCAGCTTCGGCAACCTGAGCATTTCCATCCCGGTTGCTTCCGAGGACGCCGACCGCAACTTCCAGGTGTACTGGATCCAGGAAAACGGCACCTTCGGCGGCTTGAGCACCTCCGATTCCGCACAGGCCGATAAGATCTCCGTTACGGACGACGGCCAGGGCGGCAAGGTGCTGAAGTTCAGCATCGCCAGCTACGGTGATTCCATGTTCGGTGGCAACCTGATGGTGTGCGCCGAGAAGACCAGCCTTGAAAAGGCCCAGGACACCTACCTCTCCCAGTTGAAGGAGTACTGGAACAAGCTGGGTGGCGACAACGAGGAAGACGGCATTCAGGACAACTACACCGACGACGACTTCGCCAAGCTGAAGCAGGCGTACGAGAACGGCGAGAAGGCCATCAAGGCTGCTGCCGACGAAGACGCTGCACTCGCTGCGGCCAACGAAGCGGTCGCAAACCTTTTGGCGGTGCCTACGCGCTCCACGCTGCAGAACGCCAAGGCGTATGCGCTCGACAAGCTGGCCGATGAGTTCAGCGGTTACAACAAGAGCAACTACACCGAGGCCAACTGGAGCCAGCTGGAGGCTGCCTACAAGGCCGCCAAGGAGAACATCAACAACGCCGCCACGGCAAACGACGCCAACAGCGCATGCAACAAGGGCATCAGCGCCATGGCCTCGGTAAGCACCAACGCAGCTTCCTCTGGCAGCTCAACCTCCTCGGGCTCTTCGTCCGGCTCCGGCTCTGGTCTTACCAGCTCTACCGCTTCGGGCTCTGGCTCGGGCTTGAGCAGCAGCAGCGGTTCCGGCCTTAGCAGCTCTTCCGGTTCTGGCCTGGAAAGCTCTTCCGGCTCGGGCCTTACCAGCCTGGGCAGCACGGTACAGCAGATGCTGGGCGCCAAGTACGAAACCGTTACCAGCGACCTGGTGTCCCAGAAGAGCCTTATCGCCACTTCCGGCGTGTACGTGAACGAAGTCACCGACGGCGGCGCCGCTCAGAAGGCGGGCCTCGAGGTGGGCGATGTCATCACGGCCGTGAACGGCACCCAGGTTTCCTCGGCAGAGGAGCTTGAGTCGGTTTTGGCCGACGTCAAGGCCGGCGATGCGGTTGAGCTCACGGTAGACCGCAACGGCAAGAAGCTTACCCTTACCGCCACGATGGACGATGTTTCCAGCGTTTCCGGCTTGAGCTCCAGCTCTTCCGGTTTGGGCTCTTCCGCCTACGGCTCCGATGCCGACAACGCCGCCGATGCGCTCAAGGTCCTGCGCGACTACCTGCCGTGGATCGTGCTTGGCCTGCTGGTGCTGCTTGCCGCGGTTGCCGGCCTGGTGTGGTGGCTGCTGCGCCGCCGCAACAACGGCTCCGAAGAGGGGCTCGATGAAACTGAGGGCGAAGCCGATTCGCAAGAAGACGTGAACACCTTCCAGTTCTAACCAACCATCCTTTCTCCTAAGGATCCCGCCCGCTTCGCGCGGGCGGGCAGCCGGGAAGGGCGCTGCAGTAGGTGCGGCGCCCTTCCTTGGCGGGATATACGCAAAGGACGTTATGGCTTTCTTGAAGCGAGACAACAACGATACCGAGCCCGACGGCTCGCTTTTCGAGTTCGACGAGGAATCGAATGCCTATGCCGAAGACATCGACCGGGGGCACAAGGTAGACCCGCGTGCCCAGGTGGTTTTCGTTATGGGCGTTTGCCTGGTGGTGCTGTACTTCGTTTCCTATCTGCTTCCCTCGAACGTGGGCGATGCTATCTTCGGCATCGCGCTTATCCAAGACCACACCTACACGTTCTCGGAGTTCGTGGGTCAGATACAGGGCAACATCACGGCTATGGTCGCCATCTTCTCGGGCAACGGCGACTCCGTTGCGAAGGGCTATACCACAGAGCTGTTCAAGCGCATCGTCGTGTGCCTGGCGGGTGCCGGCCTGGCGCTTACGGGTGCTATCTACCAGGGGGCGTTCAAGAACGCGCTCGTTTCCCCCTCCACGTTGGGCGTTATGACCGGCGCAAGCTTCGGCACCATGATGTGGGTGGTGCTGTTCGGCGGCGATTTGGCGTTGGGCAGCTGGATGGCCGGCAACTGGTCCGAAGAGGTTGTTCAGGCAAAGGGCGGCATGTTCGGCTTCCTTGCTGAAACCTACGGACCGGCCCTTGTCTCGTTCTGCGGGTGCTTGGTGGTGGTTGGCCTGGTGCTGCTGGTGGTGAAGCTTTCCAACGGCGGTACCAGCGCCATCGTGCTCATCATCTCAGGTCAGATGATCGCCGGCGTCCTGGGGGCCATCAGCAGCGCCATCACGTACTACTACACCGAAACCGACCCGTACGGCCGCATTGCCGAGATGCTGCAGAACCTGCAGGTTGCCAGCTTCTGGCGCGTGTTCACCCTGTTCGACATCGTGGCGCTGCTTGTTCCCCTGGGAATCACCTTCGCCGTGGTTATGGCCCTGCGCCAGAAGATGATGATGCTTTCGCTCGACGAGGCCGAGCAGCGCACCTTGGGCGTGGACACCAAGCGCGTGCGCTTCGCGGTGGTGGCGCTGTGCACGCTGCTCACCGCCATCGTGGTTTCGTTCTGCGGCGTGGTGGGCTTCGTGGGCTTTTTGGTGCCGCACTTGGCGCGGCGTATGGTGGGGCCCAACTTCAAGTACCTGCTTCCCGCTTCCACGGTGCTGGGCGCCATCTTCGTGCTGGGCGCCTATACGTTGGTGGACTTCGTGTATTCCGACTTGGACCAGATGGTGGGCATGTTCATATCCATGGGCGGTGCCGTGGTGTTCCTGGTAACCGCCATCCGCGGCAAGGGGGTGAGCTTGGGTGGCTTCCGATAAGCAGAACATGCGCGGCAGCGGCACCACTGCCGCCCAGATAGCGCGCTTCGGGGTGCGCCGTGCCCGCACGGCAACGGCCGCCGGCGCTTCCGGGCGCATGAGCCTGGCCGAAACCAACAAGCTGCTGGCCGCCGAGCGCGGCGTGCTTCGCCGCAAGGTGCTGCTGAGCCTGGCGGTGCTTGCGGTGCTCTCGTTCGTTTCCCTGGGGATAATGGGCGCGCAGGGCCAGTACTACGCATACGTCACGGGCTACGAGGTGCTGAACCCCGCGCAGGTGGCCAACGCCCTGTGGTGCAACCTTTGCGACGTGCTTGCCCGGGCAACGCACCTGTTTCCCGAGCATTCCGCCAATTGGATCAACGAGAACGCCCATGGCTACTATGCGGTCATCGAGCGCGCCGGCGTTATCGGCATCACGCTCATCTGCGCGGTGCTGCTCTCCGTTTCGGGCGCACTGTACCAGGCGGTGTTCCGCAACCCCATCGCGGGCCCGGGCATGCTGGGCGTGGGCAGCGGCGTTTCGCTTGGCATAATGGCGCTGGTGTACGTGTACAACGCCCAGGCCTCCGGCATGCTGGTGGAACGCTACGCGCTGTGCTACCTGCTGGGCGGCGCCATCCTGCTGTTCGTTATCCTGCTGGGGCGCAAGCTATCCGGCCCTGGCAGGCCGTTCGACATCGTTACCATGCTGCTGGTGGGCTCCATCCTCTCGCAGCTTCTGGGCTTTGTGGTGAGTTACGTCACCCTGTACGTCATGGACCCTAACGACTACAACATGTTCTACGAGCTCTCGCAGATGCTCACCGTGGACGCCACGCCCATAAGCTGGGTGTTCCTTATCGCGGCAACGGTGCTCTCGCTGGCGCCGGTGTGGCGCGCGCGCTTCAAGCTGAACGCGCTTTCGTTTGACGAGCAGGAAGTGCGCCTTATGGGCATCGACCCTTCGCGCCTGCGCGCGCTGGCGTTGGTGTGCGGCGCCATCATGATCTTGGCGGCGCAGATACACATCGGCGCCGTTGCCATGGTCTCGCTTATCGTGCCGTTCCTTTCGCGCAGCTGGTTCGGGGTGGAGTTCCGCAAGCAGCTTGCGGGCAACATATGCATTGGCACCATCCTGCTTCTGGTGTGTCGCGACATCGTGGACCTTATCCCGTTCGTGGGCAACGGCATAGCCATCGGCTCGGCCGTTGCCGTGCTGGCGCTGCCGCTGTTCCTGTTCATAGTTTCCAAGAACCTAAGGGGTTGGGAATAAATGAGACTGCAACTAACCGATGTGGCTGTGGGCTACGAGGCCGGAAAGCCCATCCAGAAGAACGTGAACTTCAGCGTTGAGGGCGGGCAGGTGTGCTGCATCCTGGGCCCCAACGGCTGTGGCAAGACCACGCTGGTGAAAACCATTCTGGGGATGATGCCGGCGCTGGGCGGGTCTATCACCTACAACGGCGACGACATCACCAAATGGAGCGCCTCGAAGCTTTCCTCTGTCATTGCTTATGTGGCGCAGGGGCACGAGCGGCCGTTTCCCTTCCAGGTGAAGGACGTGGTCATGCTGGGCCGCGTTTCCAAGGTGCGCCGTGGCGGCGTGCCCACCGAAGAGGACCACAACATCGTGGAGAACGCCATGCAGGCCATGGGCATATGGCATCTGCGCGATATGTCCTATTCCGATATATCGGGCGGCGAGCTGCAGATGGTCATGTTCGCCCGCGCCCTGGCCCAGCAGCCCAAGATGCTCATCTTGGACGAGCCCACGGCCGCGTTGGATTACGGCAACGCCGTGCGCGTTATCGGCAAGGTGCGCCAGCTGGCGGCCCAGGGCTACGCGGTGGTGATGATCACCCACAACCCCGACCACGCCTTCATGACGGGCGCGAACGTGGCGCTGTTCACACGTGCCTTTCCCATGCGGTTCGGGTCTGCCATGGACATCATCACCCGGCAGAACATCAAGGACGCCTACGGCATCAACGTGAAGCTGGTGGAGTTCGTGCACGACAACCAAGAGTACATGCGCATGTGCGCCCCCGAGTTCGGCGGGCTTGAATGCGAGGAACAAGGCGATAATTCGGGCGAAGCCCGCGACGGAAAGGATATGCAATGATCGATCAGTCCCAGGCCACCAAGGCGAAGGAAACCTTGGAGCGCATCGTGAACAACGTGGAAACCGTTATCGTGGGCAAACGCGAGCAGGTGGAGCTTGTAACACTGGCGTTGGTTGCGCGCGGCCACGTGCTGCTGGAAGACTACCCGGGCACAGGCAAGACCTCGCTGGCGCTGTCGCTGGCCAAGAGCATCGACTCCACCTTCCGGCGCATCCAGTTCAACCCCGACCTCATGCCCACCGACATCACGGGCACTTCGATCTACAACGAGGAAACCAAGAGGTTCGAGTTCCACCCCGGCGCCATCATGGGCAACATCGTGCTGGCCGACGAGATCAACCGCGCTCCCGCCAAGGCGCAGGCCGCGCTGCTGGAGGCCATGGAAGAGCGCCAGGTTACCGTGGACGGCAACACCTACAAGCTGGAGGACCCGTTCATCGTTCTGGCAACACAGAACCCCATCGAGCAGATGGGCACCTTCGACCTGCCCGAGGCGCAGATGGACCGCTTCATGATGAAGCTTTCCCTGGGCTATGCCAGCATGGCCGAAGAGGTGAGTGTGGTTCTGGGCGTGGACGAGGCGAAGGCGGCGCTGGCGCCGGTCGTCTCCGGCCAGCAGGTGGTGGAGTGCATCGACCTTGCGCGCCAGGTAACGGTTTCGCAGGAAGCGGCGCAGTATGCCGTGATGATTGCCACGGCAACGCGCAATTCCGAGGAAACGGTGCTGGGCGCCAGCCCCCGTGGCTCCATCGCCCTGGTGCGCATGGCGCAGGCGAACGCCCTTCTGCGCGGCCGCACCTACGTGATGCCCGACGACATCAAGTACCTGGCACCATATGTGCTGGCACACCGCATCTCGCTGAAGAGCAGCACGTACAGCGAGGGGCGCACGGCCGAAGACGTTATCAACTCCATCGTGGAATCGGTGGCCGTTCCCAACGCAACTGCAGCCCAGGCATAAAGAGGCGCCTGAGCTATGTCGAATCAACCCAACAACAAGCCTGCGGGCGCCAGCCCCCGGCCACCGCGCAGGGCCGGCTCGCCCCGGCCTGCGGGTGCAAGCGGCGCCAGCCCACGGCCGCCTGCGGGCAAGGTGCGCCCACCGCGCAAGGGCGGGGCGCCTGCTGCGCCCCGGAAGGCCGCAAGCGCCGGGACGGCGCCGAAGCCGGCGCAGGGCGCTGCCCCGAAGCCTGCCGCTGGTCGCAAGGCCCAGGGCCCGGCTGCTGCCGTAGAGCCGAAGGCTGCAGCCGCCGCGTCTGCCGCGCCTGCGAAGGGTGCCAGCGCAAAGCCTGCCGCCAGCGTGAAAACCGCTTCGGCCAGGGCGGCTAAGGCTCCCGGTAAAACGGCCGTCCGGCCCAAGCCTGGCTCTGGCGCAAAGCCCGAAGCCGCGCAGGGCAAGGGCGGTGCTGCCAAGACTGCGGGCCTGTTCGCCAAAAAGGAAGAGCCCCCTGCCTCCGATAAGGGCGTTCCCAACCCGCAATGGAAGCGCACGAAGGCCGAGGCCAAGAAGGCGCGCCGCGCACTGGTGGGCAAGGTCGTTGCCTGCGTTGCCGTGCTCGCCATTACGTTGGTGCTTGCCCTTGCCGTGGGCGACGCCGACTACCACGCAACCGCCATCGGCTGGCTGCCGTTCGTGTGTTGCGTCACCGCCATCGTGCTGGCGTTCGCCTACGTGCAGGTGCTGCGCCGAAGCCTGGTTATGGAGGAAGCGGCCGAGGTAAGCAGCTGCCAGCGTGGGCGCACGGTGCGCTTCGCGGTGCGCTTCCGCAACACGTGCCCGCTGTTCTTCACCCGTATCGAGGCCCACTTCTTCGTCACCGACCTGTTCGGCAACCGTGCCGGTGCCAGCACCACCACGTTGGCGCTGTGCCCGTTCGAGGAATACGAGATGGGCTTCAGCACGCGCTTCGAGCACATCGGCGTGTACCGCGCCGGGCTCGACAGCGTTACCGTCACCGACTTCCTGCGCCTGTTCAGCTTCACCATCAAGGCGCCCAAGCGCACCTTGGTGCAGGTAACGCCCCAGCTGGTTGAGATGGGCAGCCTTCAGCTTTCCAACGAGGCCATCACCGAGACCACCCGCGCCAAGCGCACGGTGCTGGCCGATTCCACCAACTACGCCGGCGTGCGCGAGTACGTGAAGGGCGACCCGCTGAAGACCATCCACTGGAAGCTCTCGGCCAAGCAGCGCAAGTACTACACGCGCATCTACGAGGCCTACACCAACATGGGCGTCGACGTGGTGCTCGACTTTACCGGCCCCAAGCGCACGCCCGACGAGATGATGGGCATGTTCGACTGCGTGGTGGAAACGGGCCTTTCGGTGGCCCGCTACGCCCGCGAGCATGGCATCGATGTGCAGCTGCATTGGGTAGACCGCAACGGCCGCATCTGGAACAAACCAGGGATCACCGAGGCCGAGATGCCTGCCATGATTGCCGACATGCCCCTGTTCAGCGACGACGAGGAGCATCGTATCGAGGCGCTTGACCTGGTGAAGCGCCTGGCGGGCTCCAAGCGCTCGCAGGGCAACCTGGTGGTGTGCTCGGCAAACCCCCAGGCCGACTTGCTTACAGCCCTGATATCGGCCAAGGAGCGCAGGCATGCGCCCGTGCTGTTCGCCGTTGCCCCGAAGCGCATGGAGCAGCGCGACCGCGAGATATGGGCCGCGCCGTTCGCGCGCCTGGACAACGCCTCGGTGGGCTACCGCATCCTGGCCGAGTCCACCGAGATAGGGGAGGCGAGGTAGATGGCATTCTCCGTTTCAAGCAAGCGCGCCGATTCGTTCCTGCGCTCCAACGGCCCCGACTTCCTGCTGGTGCTCGTTGCCGCGGCGGCGCTGACGTTCGTGGTTTCCTACGCCTTCAACAGCGCGCCCGATTACCGCGGCAACGTGGGCATCATTGCGCTCGTCGCCGTGCCGGTGCTGGTATGCCTGTACGCCGGCTCGTGGAGCAAGCGCGCAGTGCCGTACTCTGCGGGCGCCACGGTGGTGGTCTCGCTGGCGGTGCTGGGCATCGCCACGGCAGCATCGCCTGATGGGGCCCTGTTCGTCGACGGCGCCATCAACGACTCGGCCGGCAACTACACGGTGTTCGCCCTGGTGGCCATTGCTGTCACGGTGCTCACCTTCCTGCTCACGCGGCGCACGGCCGGCCTGGTGGTGGGCCTGGTGCTGGGCGCCTTCGCCTGCGGCGCGGTGCAGTACCTGTACCGCGACTTCCTTACGGCACAGCCGGGCATTCCGGCAACCATGGTGTTCCTGGGCGCCGTGGTGGCGCTGTTCTGCTACCAGACCTACAAGCAGTCGGTGTACTCCGCTGCGCGCGTGAAGAAGACCTCGTTCGCGGGGATGCTGGGGTACTCGGCGGTGCTCTCGCTGGTGTGCGTGCTCGTTGGCCTGGGCGTGTTCGCCGGCATCATCAGCGGGTTGGGGCTTACCACCCCCGACATCCGCCCGTTCGAGCACCGTGCCGCTGCGCCCGTGGAAGAGCACGACGAGTCGTACTCCGACAAGGACTCGGAGAACGACCAGACGTCGGACCAGACCAACGACGAGCAAGGTTCCACCAACCAAGATGCCCAGGGCTCCGGCACCGGCCTGCTTTCGGGCGAGGGCCTGCTGGAAAGCCCCATCGGCGCCGTGGTGCAACAGGTGATGGGCTATTCCGACGACAGCTCCGACGAGTCGCGCCAAGAGGTAACCTACCTCATCATCACCATCACGCAGATACTTATCGCCCTTGCGGTAGTGGCCCTTATCGTTGCGGCCATCCTGTTCCAGCGCTATCGCAGGAAGCTGCGCCTGAAGCGCATGGCAGACCTGCCTTTGGCGCAGCAGACGGCGCAGCTGTACTCGTTCTTCATGGGGCGCTTTGCCCGCATGAAGATAAGAAAGCCCGATGCGCTTACCCCGTTGGAGTTCGCGCTCGGCTTTGAAGAGGCGCTCGAGCCGTTCGAGAAGGGAACCGGTGGCGTGACGTTTACGCAGGTAACCGGTTTGTACATGGATGCGACCTGGGGCGGGTTGGACGTCTCGCAGGAAGATTTCGACCAGGTAATCGCGTATTACGGACAGTTCTTCCGCAACGCGCGGGAGTATGTGGGCTGGCCCAAATGGATACTGGGCAAGTTCTGGCGGATTTAGAAGGGAATCAACATGTTCGAAAACGAGAAGCTCGCGTACGAGAACGGCGAGTGCGCCACGGTTTCGGTGGCCGATTGGATTCTGTACGACCTTATCAAGCTGCTGTACTTCATCCCAGTGGTGGGCTTCATCGCCGCCATTGCGCTCTACATCGTCATCGGCGCCAACAAGAAGGGCACGCCCTCCATCCAGAACCGCGTCATCACCGACTTCATCTGGATTGGCGTTGAGCTGGTTCTGACCATCGTGTTCGTGGTGCTCCTGCTTACGCAGGTGGTGAGCCTGCAGGCTCTGCTGGCCGCCGTTGGCCTTCGCCAGGCGTAAAGGGGAGCATCCATGGGATTCCTTATTGGCCTTGCGGTCGTGGTGCTGGTGGCGTTCATCGCCATCGCGGTGTGCGCCAGCCGCTACTACGTGGGGGCGTTCGCGCGTGCCACCAAGCTCGATTTCCTGGCCATGGTGCGCAGCCCCAAGGCGCTGCTTCAGCATCGGTTGGGCTCGCGGATAGGGAAGGTATGCGGCAAAGAAGGCTGCGACCTGCTGTTCAACGTGCGCGTCCCCAAGGCCGACGGCACGTTCTTGAAGGCCGATGTGGTCGCCGTGCTGGCCAGCGGCGTGTACGTCATGTCGCTCATGCAGGGCGGTGGCCGCGTGATGGGCAAGGCCGAAGAGCCGTCGTGGCTCATGGTTCCCTCGCGCCGCAAGGATGAAGGCGAGTACCTGATAGACAACGCGCTGGCGCCGGTTTGCGAGTGCGCCTCGGCGCTTTCCGCCTATCTGCAGATGAAGGGTATCGATGGTGTTTCGGTGCGCGCAGCGGTGGTGTGCTCCCCTCGCATGGATTGCTCGGGCCTGGACAGCCCCGATGTGGTGGGCTTCAAGGACGCCATGGGGTTGTTCGGCGCTTCGCCCGACCAAGCTGAAAGCGGCGGGCTGGACGCTTCTGCCCGCAGGCAGATTGCCCGGGCGGTGCATGTGTGGGCGCTTTCCAAGGAAGCGGTTGCCGCTGCCACGGCCCGCGATGCCACTGCGGTTGCGCAGCACGCGTTCGACACGCTGCGCGGCGCGGTGCCGCAGACCAGCCGTGCTGATGTGGCCAGCGCCGACCTTATCCGCCGTGCCGACCGCATCGTTGCCGAAAAGGGCGATTTCGATGGCATGGCGTGGGACCGCGTGCTGGAGATCGGCGACCGCCTGCTGGTGGAGCCCGATCAGGAAACCCGCGCCGACTTGGTTGCCGAGCTGCACCTTATCGCGCGCACCAGCGTATCGCTTTCGCGCCGGCTGGGCATTCCGATGGAGGTTGCGGGCACTTCGGCCGTGAACGAGCTTGCCGTTGGCGCTTCGCGCCCGGGTGCCGAAGACGAAGGCGGCTGGAGCCGCTCAATCGTGGACGAGGCCCTGAGGGATTCCGACGCCGATGCCGAGCGGCTGGACCTTGACGACTCGGTGCTGCTGAAGGGCTTGAAGCCGCGCAGCTTCTCTATCCCCGGGGAAGGGGAGCGCACCAAGATGGACTATTAGCCCACGCTGCGTTCAGGTGCTTTCAGCCGATGTTTTCCAGCGCGTATGGGCGGAAAATGTAGATTGCCCCGTAGCATTCGGCGCGATGTTAGACTAGCCGAGTATTTTTATGTCCAAAATCGAAAGAATGTCACTATATGGATCTCGCAAAACAGGCACAGATTATCGACAACATCCACGAAACGCTTAGCCAGTACGTTGGCCAGAAGCTGAAGGTTCGCGCCAACATGGGCCGCTCCAAGATCGTGGAAAGCGAAGGCGAGCTGAAGCAGGTTCACCCGCAGCTGTTCATCATGGAAGTGCAGCGCAAGCGCGGCACCGCCGCCCGCCAGTCCTACCAGTACGTCGATGTGCTTACCGGTATGGTCGAGCTCACGCAGGACGGCCAGCCCATCTTCGGCAACTTCATCGAGGAAGACGTGGTTGAAGAGCCCGCCGTCCCTGCGAAGATCGAGCTGTAAGTCGGTCGCAGCCAGGCCCTGGGCGCGCCTGCAGCTTGGCCAACGGTTTTTGCCAAAAAGCTGTTGACGGGTTAATCGGTTCTGGTAATATAAATCCTCGCTGAAGCGATCAGCGCTTCGGGCGGTTAGCTCAGGGGGAGAGCGCCACCTTGACACGGTGGAGGTCACTGGTTCGATCCCAGTATCGCCCACCATCTATTTCAGCCTGGAAGGTGTCAACTTCCAGGCTTTTCTTTTTTCGCGGCCAACCTTGCGTTGGGCCGGGTTGCCCTGGGTGCAGGGCAGGGAGGAAAACGATGCACACCAACATATCCTTGCAGCAGCTGCGCTACATCATCGAGGTTGCCGAATGCGGCTCCATCAATGCCGCCAGCCAGCAGCTCTACGTTTCCCAGCCCACGCTTTCCACCACCATCAAGGATACCGAGCAGGAGCTGGGCATTTCCATCTTCAACCGCACCAACCGCGGCATCACCCTTACCAACGAGGGCACGGAGTTCATCGGCTATGCGCGCCAGATCTTGCAGCAGTTCGACCTGTTCGAGGCGCGCTACTCCAACGCCGGTAGCACGGCGGCGGGCAGGCTGTGCGTTTCCTCGCAGCATTACGCCTTCTGTGTGCACGCCTTCGTGGACTTGGCGGAAGAGTACGACGAAGAAGAGTACAACTTCTCGCTGCGCGAAACGCGCACGGCAGAGGTCATCGAGGACGTGAAGGAGTTCCGCAGCGAAATCGGCGTGCTGTACCTTTCCGAGTTCAACCGCAAGGTGCTTACCAAGGCCTTCACCGATGCCGGCCTTACCTTCACCCCGCTGTTCGAGGCGCACCCGCACGTGTTCGTGGGGCTGAACCATCCGCTTGCTGGGCGCACCAGCCTGAAGCCGGAAGACTTGGAAGACTACCCGCGCTACTCGTTCGAGCAGGGCAGCAACAACTCGTTCTTCTTCTCCGAAGAGCCGCTTTCGCACCTGCCGCATAAGCAGAACATCACGTACTACGACCGCGGCACGCTCACCATCCTGCTGAACCGCCACAATGGCTACACCGTTTCAACCGGCGTGCTTTCCGGCGAGATGGCCGAAGACGTATGCGCCATTCCGCTGGAAGTGGACGAGACCATGACGGTGGGTTACCTGTACCATGCCGAGCGCCCGTTTTCGCCCCTGGCGCAGCGCTACATCGAGAAGCTGCGCGCCTACATCGAGGACAACCCCACGGTTACCACGTACTACCCGGTAGATTAGCGGCGGAAGCGCCGGTTTCTTCGGGCTCGCGTGCCTGGTGCGAACCGGGGTAGTGCTCGCGCATGCCATAGGGGCGATGCGTCCAGGGCGTTGCTCATCATGGCCGCTGCCGCTAAGCGCGCGAGCGCGCCGGCTTCAAGGGCTCGAGGCGTTCAACACGCAATACGAGCCCTGGTTCTGGCCATCTTTCGCCTCTCTTGAGAAGGATGGCGCTGAAAAAGGATTAAGATGCGCTTAATTCTTCCGCTCACCGATACGAGCCTGCCGCTCCCACAGTGAAAAGCCCCGAGCGCAATATACTTTGCACTGTTGTGTCTGCCCTCACTGGTTGGGGGCAGTTTTCATTCTATTGTTGAATATCCCTTATTATTGAGGGCAAGGACAAAGAGCCGTTCGGCGTGCTGGCTGCAAGGGTGAGCCCTCCCGCTAAAGCAGCGCAGCAGGCCGGCGGAATTAGGAAGGGAGGAGCGTTGGCAACGCTTTCAGTCGAGCCCCGATCTGCCGCCGACGCAAAGATCGAATCCTACCTGGTGCGCTTCGAGCGCAGGGTGGAAGCCACACCGCCGGGACAGTGCCCCTTGGCGTTCCAGGCATCGTTTTTGGAGGCGGGCGCGCTTCAGACCTGCGGCAAGTGCGTTCCCTGCCGCGATGGCCTGCCTAAGCTCGCTAGCATGATGCGCTCCCTGGCGGAGTGCCGCGCAACCGCCGAAACCGTGGAAACCATGCGCACGTTGGCGCAGATGATCCGCGATACGTCCGACTGCGCCATCGGTTACGAGGCCGCGCAAGCCGCCCTCGATTCCCTGGACACCTTCGCAACTGAGGTTGAAGAGCATCTTTCCAACCACGCCTGCAGTGCGGGCATGGGCCAGAGCGTCCCGTGCGAAACCATGTGCCCGGCTCATGTGAACGTTCCTGCCTACATCGCCATGGTGGGCGAAGGCGACTATTCCGGCGCGGTTCAGATGATCCGCAAGGACAACCCATTTCCCACGGCCTGCGCGCTGGTGTGCGAGCATCCGTGCGAGAAGCGCTGTCGCCGCATCCTTATCGATGCGCCGCTGAATATCCGCGGCATCAAGAAGTTCGCGGTGGACAACGCCGCCGCCGACAAGGTTCCCACTCCCAAGCGCCTTCCCGACACCGGCAAGCGCATCGCCGTTATCGGCGGCGGACCTTCCGGCCTTACCTGCGCATACTTCAGCGCCCTGATGGGGCACAAGGTAACGGTGTTTGAGATGCATCGCGCCATGGGCGGCATGATGCGCTACGGCATTCCCGCCTACCGCTTCCCGCGTGAGCGCTTGGACGAGGACATCAACGCCATCCTTTCGGTGGGCAATATCGATGTTCAGTACAACACCTATATAGATGAAGCTGCCATGCGCCGCATCGCCGACGAATATGACGCCGTCTACGTTGCCATCGGCGCTCATACCGGTAAGACGTTGCGCCTGGAAAATTCCGATGCCGAAGGCGTTTACAGCGCCGTTGAGCTGCTGGGGCAGATCGGCGACGACGAGTACCCCGACTTCACCGGCAAGGACGTGGTGGTTATCGGCGGCGGCAACGTTGCCATGGACTGCGCCCGTACCTCCGTGCGCGCCGGCGCGGCTTCGGTAACCGTTGCCTACCGTCGCCGTCAGGCCGACATGACCGCGCTTGACGCGGAGATAGAGTCCGCCGTAGCCGAGGGCGTGGAAATGGCCATTCTGGAAGCTCCGGCATCCGTGGAAGTGAACGAGGCGGGGCATTGCACCGCGCTCATCACCCAGCCGCAGATGATCGGCCCGGTGAAGGGCGGTCGTCCGGCCCCGGTTACCGCTTCCAAGCCCGAGCGCCGCATCCCCGCCGACGTGATCCTTATCGCAGTTGGCCAGGACATCGTATCCGAGCCCTTCGCCGCGTTCGGCATGGAAACCAACTGGGGCAAGTTCGTTGCCAACGGCGAGCTTGAATCGCCCGGGCTGCCCGGCGTGTTCGTCGGCGGCGACTGCCAAAGCGGCCCTTCCACCGTTATCAAGGCCATCGGCGCCGGCAAGGTTGCCGCCCGCAATATCGACGAGTACCTGGGCTTCCACCACACGCTCAACATCGATGTCGAGGCACCCGTTGCCGCCCAGAACGATCGCACGCCCAAGGGCCGTGTGGAAATCGCCGAGCGTCCGGCTCGCGAGCGCAAGTGCGACTTCGAGGGCGTTGAGCTGGGCATGAGCTTGGAAGAAGCCCAACAGGAATGCGGCCGTTGCCTTAGGTGCGACCACTTCGGTGCCGGCGTTCAGGTAGGAGGCAGGGTTCAGTATGTCTAACCCTCAAACGGTTGCCGCATCTTGCTGCGCAGCCAAGGCTGTTGCGCTTACCGTAAACGGCAAGCAGGTAACCGCCCCCGTTGGCACCACCATCCTTGAGGCGGCAAAGCTGGCCGGCGTGCATATTCCCACGCTGTGCTATTTGAAGGAACGCAACGAGATAGCCTCGTGCCGCATCTGCGTGGTCGAAGTGGAAGGCCTGGACAGCCCGGTGCCGGCCTGCTCTACGCCGGTGTGTGAGGGTATGTCGGTGGTAACCGAATCCGATCGCATTACGAGCTACCGCCAGATAGCCATGGACCTTATCCTTTCCGACCACGGCCTGAACACCACCAACCACTGCCTTTCCTGCAAGAAGAACGGTGGATGCGAGCTGCAGTCCGTTGCGCGGGAGCTGGGCGTGATGGAGCCCACGTTCGGTGAGCAGACCGAGCGCAAGCCCGTGTTCGATTCCAACCCGTTCATCAGCTTCGACCCCAACCTGTGCATCCGCTGCCAGCGCTGCGTGGGTGCTTGCAACAACGCAGCCGGCAACCACACCCTGCATGCCGCTAAGCGCGGCCTGCGCACCAGCATCGAGGCGCCGTTCGGTCCCGATTGGAAGGCCACGAATTGCGAGTCGTGCGGCAACTGCGTTCAGGCGTGCCCCACGGGTGCGCTCACTATGAAGCGCCGCGCCGATTACCGCGAGTGGGAGGTCGAGCGCGTGTTAACCACGTGCCCGCACTGCGCCACGGGTTGCCAGTACAACCTTATCGTCAAAGACGGAAAGATCGTTGACACCGAAGCGGTGGACGGCCCCTCCAACCACAGCCTGCTGTGCGTTAAGGGCCGCAGCGGAAGCTTCGACTTCGTGCATTCGCCCGAGCGCCTTACCACGCCGCTGGTGCGCAGTGCCGAATCCGGGCAGCTCGAGCCCGCCTCTTGGGACGATGCGCTGAACCTGGTGGCCTCTAAGATGGGCGCGTTGCGCGATGAGTTCGGCGGGCAGGCGCTTGCCGCGTTCGCCTGCGCCCGTTCTGCCAACGAGGACATCTACATGTTGCAGAAGATGGCGCGCACGGTGTTCAAGACCAACAACATCGACAACTGCGCCCGCGTGTGCCATGGCCCTTCGGTTGCTGGCCTTGCCCAGACCTTGGGTTCCGGCGCCATGACCAACCCCATCACTGACATCGCGCAGAATGCCGAGGTCATCATGCTGGTGGGTTCCAACCCCGAGGAAGCGCACCCGGTGTTCGGCATGCAGATCCGCGAAGCGGTGGAAAACGGCACGAAGCTCATCGTGGTGGACCCGCGCGAAATCGGCCTTACCAAGCTTGCCGATGTGCACCTGAAGCTGAAGCCTGGCACCAACGTGGCGTTCTCGAACGGCATTGCCCGCGTGCTCATCCATGAGGGGCTTATCGACGAGGAATTCATCGCCGCCCGTTCCGAGGGCTTCGAGGGCTTCAAGGCTATGGTGGAAAAGTACACGCCCGAATACGTTGCCGACATCTGCGAGATCAGCCCCGAAGACCTGGTGTTCGCCGCGCGGCTCTACGGCAAGGCCAACGCGGCCGCTATCGTGTACTGCCTGGGCGTTACCGAGCATACCAGCGGCACCGAGGGTGTTATGTCGCTTTCGAACCTGGCTATGATAACCGGCAACTTCGGCAAGCCCGGCTGTGGCGTGAACCCTGTTCGCGGCCAGAACAACGTTCAGGGCGCGTGCGACATGGGCGCTACCCCCGCTGATTTCCCCGGTTACCAGAAGCTGGCCAATGCCGAGGTTATGGAGCGCTTCGAAAAGCACTGGGGGGTAGAGATCCCCAAGTGGAAGGGCACCTATGCCACCGAGTGCTTCCCCAAGATGATCTCGGGCGATATCAAGGGCCTGTTCATCTTCGGCGAGGATCCGGTGCGCACCGACCCGGACACCCATCACGTTATCAAGGCGCTGGAGTCGCTGGACTTCCTGGTGGTGGACGACCTGTTCCTTACCGAAACGGCCAAGTACGCCGATGTGGTGCTGCCCGGCCGCAGCTACGCGGAAAAGGAAGGCACCTTCAGCAATACCGAGCGCCGCGTTCAGCGTATCCGCACGGCGGTTACCATTCCCGGCACGCGCCTGGATACCGATATCTTCATCGACATCATGAACCGCATGGGCTATGGCCAGCCACAGCTTACCAGTGCCCAGATCATGGACGAGATCGCTGAGCTCACGCCTAGCTTCCACGGCATCAGCCATGAGCGCTTGGACTCCGAGGAGTTGGCGGGCCAGGGCCTGTGCTGGCCCTGCCCGAGCAAGGACCATCCCGGCACGCCCATCATGCATGTGGGCAAGTTCAGCCGTGGGCTGGGCATCTACTCGCTGGCCGAGTACATCCCCGCCGCCGAGCTGCCCGACGAAGAGTACCCGCTGATGCTTACCACCGGGCGCATCCTGTACCACTACAACGCCACGGCCATGACCGACAAGACCCCTGGTTTGAACGAGATCTGCGGAAGCTCGTTCATCGAGATCAACGACCAGGACGCCAGCAAGCTGGGCATTGCCGACGGCGAGAAGATCTGCGTGGAAAGCCGCCGCGGGAAGATCGAGACCACCGCGCGTGTTTCGGGCAAAACGAACCCGGGGCAAACCTGGATGCCGTTCCATTTCCAGGACGGCAACGCCAACTGGCTTACCAGCGACGGGCTCGACCGCATCTGCTCCACGCCGGAATACAAGGTGTGCGCAGTAAGGGTTGCGAAGATCGCTTAGCGTTTACCAGCAAGAGAAACGCTTTCAGGGGCAAGGAGTTTTCCTTGCCCCTTTTGCTGCTGTGCGGGCGTTTTGTCTAGCCTGTCGACTTTTCCACCCGTCCGCGCCGCGGGCCGGGGCACCAGCCCGTTTCTGCACTTGCCAACTCTATGCAGGCATCCATAATGCGGTTGTAGGGGAAAGTTCGAGAGGGTGGTAGCTATGCCGGAGTGGGATCCGCAGCAGTACTTGAAGTTCAACGCCGAAAGGTCGCAGCCATCGTTTGATTTGGTTGCG